>JANXXV010000188.1 GCA_025350445.1 Bryobacteraceae bacterium
TCGGCGAACTTCGGCAACTGCCCGGTTCCTTCCAGGCTCTTGGTATTGATCAGAAACGGAGGCAGCACTTCGGTGTAACCGTGCTCGCGCGTGTGGACATCGAGCATGAAGTTGATTAGCGCCCGCTCCAGCTTGGCGCCCAACCCGATGTAGACGGCGAAGCGCGCGCCCGTTATCTTGGCCGCCCGCTCCATGTCAAGGATGTTCAGGGCAGGCCCCAGATCCCAGTGCGGCTGCGGCTCGAAATCAAACTCCGGAGGCTTTCCCCAACGCCGGATTTCCACGTTGTCGTCCGCGCTACGGCCCACCGGAACAGATTCGTGTGGAATGTTCGGCACGCTCACCAGCATTTCGCGAAACCGCTCATCCACCGATTTCAGCTTTTCATCCAGGGCGCTGATGATGTCGCCAATTTCGCGCATCTTCAATTGGCGCCCTGTGGTGTCCTCACCGGCCTTGCGAAGCTTGGCGATCTCGGCACTTTCGGAGTTTCGCAAAGCCTTCAACTGCTCGGTTTCGGTAACCGCGCGCCGGCGCTCCGCGTCCAGCGCCTCAAATTCCCGGGTTTCCAGTTGGAAGCCGCGGGTGGACAGCCGTTGCTCAATCGAGGCTAGGTTGTTTCTAAAGAACGTAAGATCGTGCATCGGGAATTAGCGGCCCGCGATGGGCACCCAGGGCTGGCCCACCGGTTTGCCCTTGTAATCGGCGCGCGGCCGGATCAGGCGGTTATTGCGATACTGTTCCAGAATGTGTGCAGTCCAGCCGGACATGCGGCTCACCGCGAAGATCGGGGTGAACAGGTCGATGGGAATACCCAGCGAATAGTAAGTCGACGCGGAATAGAAATCCACATTGGCGTTCAGCCCCTTGGACCCTTTCACGAGCTTCTCCACCGCGGAGGAAGCTTCATACAGATCCAGGTGCCCGGTGCGCCGCCCTAACTCCTCTGACGCCACCCGCAAGTGGGTCGCGCGCGGGTCTTCAGTATGATAAACGCGATGGCCGAAGCCCGGGATCTTAATCTTCTTATCCAGCTTTGCCTGTACGTTGGCAACCGCCTGATCGGCTTTTCCGCCTGCTTCCAGCAGCAATTTAATCACTTCTTCGTTGGCGCCGCCATGCAGCGGACCCTTCAGTGCGCCGATGGCGGATGTGACTGAGGAATAAATATCGGACAATGTAGCCGCTGTCACGCGCGCGGCAAACGTGGAGGCATTCAATTCATGGTCGGCATGCAGCGTAAGCGCGACATCGAAGGTGTGTTCCATCACCTCATCCGGCTTCTTACCGGTCAGCGTGTAGAGAAAGTTCCCAGCCAGGCTGAGGCTCGGGTCGCCTTCAATCACAGCGAGGCCCTTGCGCAAACGGTCGAAAGTGGTCACGATGGTGGCGGTTTGCGCCATCAGCTTCTCCGCCTTCTTCACGTTCGCTTCCGTCGAGCTGTCTTTTGCCAGAGGATCGTACAAACTCAGCATGGAAACGGCCGTCCGCAAGACGTCCATCGGCGCCGACTTCGGAACGCTAGCCAGGAACCTGGTTACCTCGGCCGGAATCGCACGTTCGGCCACCAGCGACTTCTTGAGTCCATCCAGTTCGGCTTGCTTCGGCAGCCGGCCGTTCCATAGCAGGAAGATCACTTCCTCAAATGTGGCGTTCTCCGCAAGCGTATGGATGTCGAAACCCTGATAGCTCAGAATTCCGGCATCGCCATCGATGAAACAAATTTCCGACTCCGCGGCAATAATGCCCTCAAGCCCTGCGCCTGTAACTGCCATGGTTCTCCTCTAGCTGATTGGTTTGTGCTCTTCATCGGTGTCGAGCAGTCCGTTTGGATGCAGACTACTCGGCATGACAGCTTAATTATAAGACAGAGGGATCAAGCTTGACGCATCAAACCCAAGTTTTTCGGTGGGGAAAATTACAGCCGGGCCAGAATCCGCCCCATGATGTCATCACAATGCTGTGGGTATTTTTCCAGCAGCGCGGCTAGCCGTACCGCCTGCTCCACTCCGATCCGGCACGGACCCTGCTCTCAGGGATGCGATGCCACCCATGCTGCGTCAGATGGTTCAGATTCAAGCAGGTATTCTTCAGCGCGAACCACGGATAGACGTTGTACTTCTGTGCCGAAACCCAGGACTCGTCCGGAGGGCCTGCCGCCCCAACGGTTGGCTCGGTGAGTGCCCGCGCCACCCACCAGTGGTGAATAGTCCCGTAGTCAATCAGATGTCCTATCGCCTCCTTGCGTGACCATGCACGGCGCTTCAATCGCTCCGGCTGCTTCCGCCGGGATTTACGCATTCCGGCAGGATGCCTCTTCCACCCTATTTGAGAGTGAGGCTCAAGCAAGTTTCGAGATCTTCTTCGATGAAATCCGGAACGCCGGCATCGACTTTTCGGAGAAGCACTTCAATCGTCACGGTCGAGCAATTGCCCACTTTCAACCGGATCACCATCGGTACACTGCCTGGCAAATGCCGCGGTAATAGAAGCCGGAGTCTTTGGAAACGATGGTGAAGCCGTTCGCTTTGGCAAAGTCCCGGATGTGAACGTCAGCGGCGGAATCGAGCTGACGAACTTTAACGTGTTCTGAACCGGGGTAGAGGGCGGCAAGTGAACGAACCAGGCGCGACGAGAGGTTCTCGTCAAAGAGCAGCTTCACGCGCTGGATAATTACAGCTTGCGTTCCCGGTCGGCTGCAAAGGCGAGGCAAGCACGGATGTCAGTCCCGGTCAGCGATGGAAAGTCACGGAGGATCTGCTCATGGGTCATGCCGGAGGCCAAGTATTCGAGGACATCGTACACCGTCATGCGCAATCCGCGAATACACGGCTTGCCGTTCCGTTTGCCCGGTTCGATGGTGATGATGCCGGAATAACCCATACCTTCACGCTACGCCAATTAGGCGCTAGGCGCAATTAGAAAACAGGGTCCGGTTGCCCTTCCACGGCTTCAAACAAGGGCATTGACATACTTGACACACGCATCGTAAGCCGTTAGAATGGGGTTGTGAGTGACCCACAGACCCTTATCGAAGCCGTCCGCTACTTCTCCGATCTGAATGTAGCGACCAAAGAATTTGCGATGGTGCGTTGGCCTGAGGGTGTCCAATGCCCACGGTGCGGCTCCTATGCCAAGCATTCTTATATTTCTACACGCCGTATTTTCATGTGCAAAGATTGTCGGAAGCAATTCTCACCCAAAGCTGGCACGATCTTTGAAGATTCCCCGCTTGGAATGGACAAGTGGATGGTTGCTGTGTGGGTGTTGACCAATACCAAGAATGGAACGAGTTCTCATGAATTGGGGCGGTCTCTTGGCATCACGCAAAAATCCGCATGGTTCATGCTCCAGAGGATTCGCAAAGCAATGTCAACCGGAACATTCGAGAAAATGTCGGGTGAAGTTGAGGTGGACGAAACTTTCGTCGGCCAGAAATCTCGGAACATGCACAAACACATTCGAGCAACGAAGGTCACTGGCACTGGTGGTAAGGATAAGCCGATGGTGGTAGGCGTTCTGGAACGTGGCGGTCATGTCAAAGCTAAAGTCGTTACGAGTCGCACGAAAAAGGAATTGCAAAAGTTCGTTAAGATCATGTCAGTCCCGGCGCTGCACTATTCACGGATGCTCTGAAGTCGTATGAAGGATTGGATGGTGAATATGTTCACCAGTTTGTTGACCACGTTGTGAAGTACGCCGAAGACAAAGTTCACACGAATGGTCTGGAGAACTTTTGGAGTCTCTTGAAGCGGAGCATTTACGGCACCTACGTTTCGGTGATGGCGTTCCATTTGTTCCGCTACGTGGACGAACAGGCATTCCGGTTCAACTATCGAAAAGAGAACGACAGTCTCCGGTTTCGCCGTGTCCTTTCATGTTGCAGTGGACGGCGACTAACTTACCAGGACGTGACTGGCAAACTTGAGACCGTCTAAATACTGGTATGAGAACCTTTAAGAATTTTGCAGAAGAAATGGAATCAGGCTTGGTTGGAACGATCAAAGAGTTGTTGGAAGCGGAGGTTACCAAAGCCCCATATGAGATGACCCCACACAAGTATCACGAATGGCGCTCGTCGAACGGCCACAAAAATCGTGAAGAGAATAATACTATCCACAAAAGCTATGTCGAAGGAGCGATCACAGGCCGACTTGGAAAGTTGATTCCAGGGTCAAACAAACGGATTGCACACGTTCCCGATCATGTAATGAAGCACTACCCTGATCTCCACAAAGAAGGCTAGAATTTCGATCTCGTAAGTTTTCCTTTGCTGTCCAATCGCCTTGGCGTTTTCAATTCCTCTTTCAAGAATGCCCGGAACGCCTCATCCTTTGGCACGGCCACTAGTGCAGTCATCACTTCTCTGAAGCGTTTTAGATGCTCTGGATCGGGCGACTGGGGCTTCTCTTCTGCCATGCCCCGATTATAGGCGATCCGTTTCGACAAGAAAATCGCCAACGGGCCGCTTGTGCTTCCTGGAGTTGCAGCCAAGGCAAGCGGTCACAAGGTTCTCAAAGCTGTTGTCGCCGCCTTCGGCAACAGGTGTGACATGATCCACAGTGGCGGTGAACCGGGTAAGCTGCTTCACGCAATAGCGGCTCTTATAGGCGTCCCGCTCGTACACTTTGATGCGGTTCTCCCGAACGTTGTAGTAATCAATATCGGCGGCGGGAATCTCAGGCTTCGGTTCCGTTGCCGTTCGTTCCGCACGGAATATCCTGCACTCCTCAATTTCGTCGGGGATCAGAACTCGGTACAACGTCCCATCTCGGTTCGATTCTCCTTCCTTGCGGATTGCACCAGCCACTTCAAGCGCACGAATAATCTCACGAAACTTTTCCTCTGATATCGAATTCTGGATTGCGGTGGAGTATGACGACTTCACAACGATTCCCCGCCTTAATGCCTTTCCAAGTCTGACGTGCGGATTGCCGTCCTTTGCAATGGAATGTCGAAATGCGTACCAGTAGAAAGCCGCTTCATAAGGCGTTAGGAGCGGCTGAAGATCATCTACAATCTCTTGAATGATCATTGGAAGTTCAAGAGCGGAGAAATCACGATCTCCGATAGATGTCGGCCCTGTCTCCATGTCGGATTCAAGTTCACAAAGCAGTTGACGTATCTTCTCAAGGCGCTCATTCATATCTGAGCTACATTGTAGTTCTCAGGCGAGACGGGAATGCGATGCGTGTGTGAAGTATATCAATGCCCAAACAAGAGGCTGTTACGCATCCAGCAGCCAGATCGGCCGCTGAGGAGGTGGCTTCATACCGCGAAAATCGAACGCATATCTACTTCGAAGACACCAAACCAGCTGAATCGCACTAGGCAGCGGGCGAATCCTCCGCAACCCCGCCGCGTCCTCGGTTACACTTGAAACGGAGGAAAAGGCACGCCGCATGGCGACACCCGCAAGTGAGGCAATCCGCGCAGAGCCTGCGCTTCAACCGGCCGGTCCCGATCGGGATCTGATGCTCCGCGCTTTCCGGCTGATGCACACCTCGCGCCGCATCGACGATCGCGAAATCCTGCTCAAACGCCAGAACCGCATCTACTTCCAGGTCAGTGGCGCCGGTCATGAGGCCATTCAGACCGCGGCGGGCCTGGTGCTGCGCCCGGGCATCGATTGGTGCTACCCCTATTACCGAGACCGCGCCCTGGCCCTTTCGCTCGGCGTGACCGCTGAAGACATGATGTTGCAGGCCGTAGGCGCAGGTAGTGATACCGCCTCGGGCGGACGCCAGATGCCCTCGCACTGGAGCTTTCCGTCGCTCCATATCGTCACCGCATCGTCCCCCACCGGCACCCAATTCCTGCAAGCCGCCGGTTGCGCGCACGCCTCCTCCTACATCAATCCGAAAAGCGATGAGATCACCCTGGTTTCCACCGGTGAAGGCGCAACCAGCGAAGGCGAATTCTGGGAGTGCCTGAACGCCGCCTGCCTGGAAAAACTGCCGCTGCTCATTCTGGTCCAGGACAATGAATTCGCCATCTCCACGCCGGTGGAAAAGCAGACTCCAGGCGGAAACATATCGGCGCTGCTGGAAGGTTTTCCCGGCCTCTTGCGCCTGGAAGTAGACGGCACCGATTTTGTGGCGTCTTATCGCGCCGTCCGGCAGGCGGCTGAGTATTGCAAGGCGCGCCGCGGACCGGCGCTGGTCCATGCGCATTGCACACGCCCCTATTCCCATTCCCTTTCCGACGACGAGCGGCACTACAAAACAGCCGCCGAACGGGCCCGTGAGGCCGAGCGCGACCCCATCCTAAAGTTCCCGGAATGGCTGATTAGCGAAGGGCTGCTGGATCGCCATGCACTGCAGCGGATGGCGCACGAAGCCGATCAGGAAGTGCAGGCCGCCACCGAACTGGCGCTTCATGCCGAGCCGCCGGGCCGCGGCACGGCACTTGATTTTCTCTACTCCGACACGGTTGATCCAACCTCTTCCGACTTTGACACCGAGCCAATTTTCCGCGGCGATCCGCGCACCATGGTGGATGAAATCAATCTCACCCTGAACGAAGAAATGCGCCGCGATCCCGGCGTGATTGTCTTCGGCGAAGACGTGGCCGATTGCAGCCGCGAACAGAATTTGAGCGAGGTGAAAGGAAAGGGCGGGGTTTTCAAGGCAACCGCCGGGTTGCAGACCGCGTTCGGAAGCCGCCGCTGTTTTAATACGCCCATCGCCGAGGCAGCCATCATCGGCCGCGCCATTGGCATGGCCACGCGCGGCCTTAAGCCCGTGCCCGAAATTCAGTTCTTCGATTACATCTGGCCGGCCATGATGCAGATCCGCGACGAACTGGCGAACATCCGGTGGCGCTCCAATAACGGATTCAGTTGCCCCCTGGTGATCCGCGTGGCCATTGGCGGTTACCTGAACGGCGGCGCCATCTATCACAGCCAGTGCGGAGAAGTGGCCTTCACGCATATACCCGGACTGCGCGTAGTGATGCCATCGAATGCTCTTGACGCCAGCGGGCTGCTGCGCACGGCGATCCGCTGCGACGATCCGGTGCTGTTCCTGGAACATAAGAAGCTTTACCGCGAGCCCTACAACCGCTCGCCGCACGCGGGCCCGGATTACATGGTCCCCTTTGGAAAAGCGAAAATCATGAAGCCGGGAAATTCGCTCACCATCGTCACTTATGGCGCGCTGGTGCAGAAAGCCATGCAGGCGGCCACGCAACTGGAACACAAGGATCCGGACCATACGATTGAAGTGATCGACCTCCGCTCGCTCTCGCCCTACGATTGGACAGCTATCGCCGAATCTGTCCAGAAGACCAGCCGCGTGATTGTTGCGCATGAAGACTGCCTGTCGTGGGGCTACGGCGCGGAGATCGCCGCGCGTATTGCAGACGAACTATTCGGCTCGCTGGACGCACCGGTGGGCCGCGTGGGCGCGCTCGACACTTGGGTGGGCTACCACCCGTGGCTCGAAAATGAAATCCTTCCGCAGGTGGACGACCTGATCCGCCAGGCGGAGCGATTGCTATCTTACTAGAGGAATACCAACCATGAAGTTTGGCGTAAACACATTCATCTGGACTGCCAGTTTCACCAAAGAGAACCTGCCGCTGCTACCGGCAATCAAGCAGAACGGCTTTGATGGCGTGGAGGTCTCACTCTTCAACCCGAACGATTTCGCCGCCGCCGATATTCGCAAAGGCACCGAAGCCAATGGGCTGGAATGCACCATCTGTTCGGTAATCACGCGGGACATGAGTCTGATTAGCGACGATGCGGACGTCCGCCGAAAGACCATCGGGCATTTGAAAGATTGTGCGAAAGCCGCGGCCGAAGCGGGCGCGAAGATGATTGCCGGGCCCCTCTATTCGCCCGTCGGGTATCTTCCCGGGCGCCGCCGCACCACCAACGAATGGAAGTGGGCCGTGGAGGGTTATCAGGCCATCGCCGACACCTTTGCGATGCACGGCGTCACCCTTGCCATTGAGCCGCTGAACCGCTTCGAGACGTTCTTCCTCAACACTGCCGCCGACGCTGCTGAATTGTGCGATCAGGTGAATCATCCCAGCATCGGAATTCTGTTCGATACCTTTCACGCCAACATTGAAGAGAAGAGTATTGCCGACGGCTACCGCACGGTGGCGAGGCATCTGAAGCACGTACACACCTGCGAGAACGACCGCGGCATTCCCGGCAGCGGACACGTGGAATGGAAGAGCGTGTTCGAAGCGTTGGCCGAAATCAAGTACGATGGCTGGCTTACCATTGAAAGCTTCGGCTTTGCGCTGGGTGAACTTTCCGCCGCCGCATCGATTTGGCGGGACATCGCGCCCACGCCCGATTCCATTGCGTTCGAAGGCATCAAGTTTCTGAAGAAGTGCCTGCTTGAAAGAGGCGCCCATGCTTAAATTAGCGCTGCTGGCGCTGTTCCCGCTTGTCGTTGCGCATGCGGCGGAATCGAAGAAGATCGTGCTCGTAGCCGGAAGCCCCAGCCACGGCGCCGGAGAGCACGAATTCAATGCCGGAATCATTCTGCTGGACAAATGTTTGCGCCAGAACAAAGGCGTTGAGACCGTGATTGTGAAGAACGGCTGGCCCGCTGACGAGTCTGTCTTCGATGGCGCCGCGTCCATTGTCTTCTACCTGGATGGCGGCGAGAAAAGCCCGCTGATCCAAGAAGGGCGGCTGGGGAAACTGGGCAAGCTGATGGCGGCGGGCGTGGGCATGGCCTGCATTCACTATGCGGTGGAAATCCCGAAGGACAATGGCGGGCCGGAGCTTTTGAAATGGATCGGCGGTTACTATGAACGGCCCTATTCCACCAACCCGATCAACGTGACGAAATTGACGCAGGCCTCTGCGAAGCACCCCATTTCCCGCGGCTGGAAAGGCTTCGAATTGAGAGATGAGTGGTATTACAAGATTCGCTTCGACCCATCGGACAAGCGCGTCACGCCGATCCTCACCACCATGCTGCCCAAGGAGGCGCCGCTCAAAGAAACCGTGGCTTGGGTGCGCGAACGCGAAGATGGCGGGCGGGGCTTCGGCTTCACCGGCGCGCACTTTCATTCCAATTGGGGCAACCCGGACTTCCGCACATTGGTGCTGAACGCTATCCTTTGGACCGCGAAAATCGACGTCCCCAAGAAGGGCGCGAAGGGCGAGCTTACGGCAGAAGAGCTTACGCAGAATCTGGATCCGAAGCCGCCAAAGAAGTAAAAGAGCCGGGCAAGCATAGCCACCGTTCCATGCCTCAATGGTAAATCCGAAAAAGCGCAGCAATCGTTGGGACAGGTATTTGAAGCGGCGGAGGGCGATCCTGACAGATAGCCGGATAGCCCTCGGAGTGAAATAGCGCGGACTACTTCTAGGGAACTCGCGCAAAACGGACTCGCTACCGGCGGCCAAGTCCGCCGAGTTTCCCGTTCGATTGGCGCCGCCGGAAGCGGCCTTTGCGCTTTTGGGGACTACAGGCCGCTTCGCTTCACTACGTAATCAATAGCTTCTTGCGACACCTTGAACTCCGACGCGCCTTTGTTCCCCATGTAGCCAACGTCCTTCACGCCGATCGCGCTGGTGTAGAACGCGTCCACCACCATCTTCCGCGCCCAGTCGAAGAACACAATTCCCGGACCCAAATCCGCCGATTCGTTCTTGCGGTAAGCAATCAGATCCAGCAGCGCCGTCTGCTGTTCCGCACCGGCGCTGACAAAATCTTTCCCGTACCGCTTTTCCATTGCGCGATCCATCCAGGCAATACCGCCCGTATAGATAGACGCCAGTTCCGGATTCTGGCTGCACAAGAGATCGATAAACTCCACCGCGCCCGCATCCAGCGCGCCTTTGGAATGTTCATCGGCGGGAAGAATCAGATCCGCCAACTTCTGCATCGTCTGATACTCATGGGCGTTCAGCAGCTTCGCCTTATACGCGCCGGTGGTGGCCTTCTCCGCCGCGGCCGTGGTATGGACGTGCTGCGCCGCCTCCACATCCAGTCCGCCCAACACCGCGGCCAGCGCGACGTTGCGGAACAGATCGCGCCGGGAAGTATTTTCGTTCGAGTTAGACATTGCGTTTCCTCAATTCCTCGGCCAGATACTCCGAAGTGCGCCAAGCCATGGCGCAGATTGTCAACGTGGGATTCTTGTCCGGATTGCTGACGAACGGCCCGGCATCGGCCACAAACAGATTCTTCACATCGTGCGCCTGGCAATACTTATTCAGTGCCGACGTCTTCGGATCGTTGCCCATCCGCACCGTCCCAATCTCGTGAATGATTGAGCCGCCCACCGAGATCCCGGACGATTCCCGTTCCGGATTCCGCAACCCCAGCACTCTTCCGCCCATGCCTTCGATGATGTTGGTGAAGTTCTCGTGCATGTGCCGCACTTGCTTAATCTCGTAATCGGTCCATTGGAAGTGGAAGCGCAGCACCGGAATGCCGAACTTATCCACCACCGTGGGATCGATCTCGCAGAACGTCTTCTCGTTCGGAATCATCTCACCGCGGCCCGAAAGCCCGATGGTATTCCCATACCCGTTGCGGATGGCATCCTTCAACGACTTTCCGTAACCCTCGTGCGAGCGGCAAGTCCCATGGAACGAACCTACATTCGGCATGGAATACCCGCCGCCCATTTCCACGTGATAGCCGCGCGGAAACGTCTTGTTCTTCTTGTCCCATTCCCACCACGGAATGTACATGTGCATGCCGCCGAAGCCATCGTCGTCATACCGGCCGCGCCCTTCCAGCGCCGGAACGTAGCCCGATAACCCATAGCCTGTGCTATCGGTCAAATAGCGTCCCACCACGCCGGAGGAATTCGCCAGCCCGTTGCTATAGCCGGGCCCTTTCGAATTCAACAGCAGCCGCGCCGATTCACACGCACTGGCCGCCAGCACCACGGTTCTGCATTTGATCTGCCGCTCGGTGCGCGTGTCTTTATCGATGTAGGAAACCGCGGTGACTTTACCCGAGCCATTCGTAATCAACTCGCGCGCCATGGAGTTCGGAAAGATGGTCAACTTTCCGCTCTTCATCGCCGGGAAGATCTGCACCTGGCTCGACGAGTAATTTGACGCCGTGATGCAACCGCGACCGCACTGCCCGCAGTAGTGGCAAGCAGGGCGCCCATTCAGCGGTTTGGTAATAATTGCAAGGCGCGTGGGGATGCAGGGAATCTTGAGCTTGTCGCACGACTTCTTGATCAGCACTTCATGCACGCGCGGCGGCGGCGGCGTTTGGAAGATGCCGTCGGGCGCGCTGCGAATGCCTTCTTTGGTTCCGGTGACGCCGATGAACGCTTCGGCCTTGTCGTAATAAGGCGAGACTTCATCGTAGGTGACAGGCCAATCGGTACCCAATCCATCCCGCGAATAAGGAGCGAAATCGTAATCCGCAAACCGCAGTGAAATGCGTCCGTAGTGGTTGGTGCGTCCGCCCAGAATGCGCGAACGGAACCAGCGGAACTCGTTGCCCGGAGCCACGGTGTAGGGCTCGCCTTCAATATCCCAATATCCATTCGGCGCCAAAAACGGGCCGAATGCGGGACCCTTGCCAAAGTAAGTAGCGCCACCCTCTCCGGCGCCGCGTTCCTTCAGTTGCGAAGGCCACATGTGCTCTTTGAAATCATTAGCCGGATTCAACATCGGACCAGCCTCAATCAGCGCTACGCTGACGCCGAGATCGGTGAGCACTTTGACGGTAGTGCCTCCACCGGCTCCAGATCCGATTACAACGACGTCGTACACAGGGCCGCCGCGATTGATTTGCATATATTTTCATCCTACCAAACGCGGATAATGAAACCATGTACCACTACAATCCTGAAACCGCACTGGAAGAATTGAACGAAGACGCGGCGCTGCCGCATCCGGTGCACATTCGCGACATGATCGTGCGCGCCGGGCTAACGCCCGATCGTGCCATCGATCTGAATCGGAAGTTTCAAACGTATCTGCACAGTTTTGGAGAAGCGCAGGCAGCAGCCAAAGGCATATTGGAAGAGCTGGTGAAACCGTGATGCCAGCGGCATTCGCGTAGAACGGGTGCGCGACATGGAAGTGAAAGGCTAGGCGGCGCGGCGAGATTCCCAATAGTTCTCCAACCGGTTGTTGAGGTGACAGCAGCGTAGGGCAATGA
>JANXXV010000224.1 GCA_025350445.1 Bryobacteraceae bacterium
CGTGCGGCTGAGGTAAGTCAAGCGCACGGGTACAGCAGCTCCCGGCGTAACGCCGCTGGGTACGCGGACGTTCGCCTGGTTCAAACCCGGGTATCCGGGCGCATTGCCGAAAAACAGGATGTCGGCCGTTCTCCCGCCGATAGCTACTTGCGGGGGAACCATGCTCCCGTCAACCAGGCCGGTGAAATAGACGGCCAGAATCTCTCCTGCAACGGCAGGGTTAATTGCAGAGGCGACCTGATACGTATCGGTGTGCTGAATCGCGCCCTGTCCGCGCCCGTCGCCGGACAGTGACAACAGCGCAGGCACGGGTATTAACAAAGGCGGACCGGTGGCTACGCACGACGGGCGGAAGCCCGCCAACAGATAACCGCGGGTCACACCGGCAACGATGGACCGTCCCAGGATGTCGCCGCGCTGATTTATCGCGTCGGCCGCGGTAAAGGTAGCGCCCGGGAAATCAATCGTGCTGAATTGGCCCCCACTCAGCAGATAGGCATGGCTTACACCGTCGGCGACGTACCGTCCGGCAATGTCGCCGCGAGCGTTGATCCCAGTCGCGCCGGTGCGGGTAGCGCCGGGGACGTCAATTGAGGTGTATTCACCATCACTCAGTAGAAAGCCGTGGAACACGCCCGCTCTGTTATACCCTCCGACGATGTCACCTTGAGGGTTGAACGCGACGGGCGCGGTATTGGCGGCGCCGGGGAAATCAATCGTGCTGAATTGGCCCCCAATCAGCAGAAAACCACGGCGCACGCCGGCCAATGTGTAGTCACCCAGAATGTCGCCGCGACTGTTGATTGCACCGACTTCAGAGGCGGAAGCGCCGGGGAAATCGATCGTGCTGTATTGCCCTCCTATCAGCAGAAAACCATGGGACACACCAGCTAATGAATAGAACCCCCCGACGTCGCCGCGAGGGTTGATCGTAAAGGCTTCGGTGGCGGTAGCGCCGGGGAAATCAATCGTGCTGTATTGGCCTCCGCTCAGCAGAAAACCATGGTCCGACTTGTCGGCATTCACGTAAGCGCCCACGATGTCGCCGCGAGTGTTGATCCCCCAGGCCAGCGTTGTGGTAGCGCCGGGGAAATCAATATTGGTGAAGGTGGGTCCCTGTGCAAGTGCGTTAGATGTGGTAGCCAGCAGGAGGCCAAGTGCGAGTATGTAAAGCTTCCATTGTTGCGTCATATGTTCCTCTGTTCAAGTAGGCGCAGAATGCACTGCGAGCGGATCATGCAAAATTTAAGTAGACTGGGCTGCGGTACAATCTTTCTCATACACGAGGCAGAGAGTGGCACAACCTTGCGAGCCGATTGGGAACGATATAAGCACGCTACTCCGCGCCTGGAGCGACGGTGACCAGAACGCCCTGGACAAGCTGACCCCCATCGTTTATGGCGAGCTGCACCGGCTGGCGCGCCGCTATATGAGACGGGAGCGCCCCGGCCACAGCTTACAAACATCGGCCCTGGTCAATGAAGCCTACATGCGCCTGGTGGATTATGAGCGTATGCAGTGGCAGAATCGCGCCCATTTTTTCGCTGTTTCGGCCCAGTTGATGCGGCGCATTCTGGTGGAGCGTGCGCGGCGGCATAATCTGAAACGCGGGGGTGGCGTTCCGCATGTCTCCTTCGACGAGACGGCCGTGATTGGCGGGGGACAGGACGCGGATCTGGTGGCGCTGGACGATGCCATGAACGCGTTGGCGAGGATCGATCCACGAAAGGTGCACGTTGTTGAAATGCGTTTCTTTGGCGGACTCAGCGTGGAAGAGACTTCCGAGGTGCTCAAAGTATCGGCTGTCACCGTGAAGCGCGACTGGCGGGCGGCAAGAGCTTGGCTATACCGCGAACTGACTGGCGGAACCACACATGGACTCTGAACGATGGAAGCAGGTGGACGCGGTTCTGCAGTCGGTGCTGGACCGTACGCCTGAAGAGCGCGACGCTTTTCTGCTGGTTGCGTGCGCAGGTGACGAGTCGCTGGAGCAAGAGGTCCGCTCGTTGATGAAGTCGGACGATAACGCAGGACGGTTCCTGGAGAATGCCGCGATCGATGCGGCCGCCAGGGCGGTGGCTTACCAGCGGAACCAAGACGATCAGGACAGCGGCGATTTTCCGATCGGGCGGACGGTTTCCCATTACCGTATCGTTGAGAAGCTGGGGCGCGGCGGGATGGGCGTAGTCTACAAGGCCGAGGACAGCAGGCTCCAGCGATTTGTCGCTCTCAAATTCCTGTCCGGCGAATTCGCCCGCGACCCGAGCGCCTTGAATCGATTCCGGCGTGAGGCGCGGGCGGCTTCCGCCTTGAACCATCCGAACATCTGCACCATTTATGATATTGGGGAGCAGGACGGCAGATCGTTCATCGTGATGGAGTATCTGGACGGTGTCACTCTGAAGCAACACATCTCCGGGCGACGCCTGGGAATGGATGTGCTACTGACCCTGGGAATTGAGGTGGCCGATGCGCTGGATGCCGCCCACAGCGCAGGCATCGTCCACCGCGATATCAAGCCGGCCAACATTTCCATTACCCAGCGAGAGCACGTCAAGATCCTGGACTTCGGCTTGGCTCAACTATCGGGACCAGGCACTGCACCCGCTATCGCGGATGCGACTGTGACCCAGACTCGTCCGGGCGTGATATTGGGAACTCCCGCGTACATGTCGCCGGAGCAGGCGCTGGGACAGCCGTTGGACGCACGGGCCGACCTGTTTTCCTTCGGACTGGTGCTGTATGAAATGGCCACGGGCACGCGGCGGGGCGAGGGACCGCGCTTAAGCCCTGAGGCTTCGCCGGAGCTGGAGCGCATTCTAGCTAAATGCCTGGAGAGCGACCGGGAGTTGCGCTACCAGCACGCTTCGGAAATTCGTGCCGACCTACAGCGCCTGAAGCAGGACACGGAGTCAGGGCGGGTGATAACCGGGGCAAAGCCGGGAGCCACAAGTGGCATTGGAAAGCGCTGGAAGGTGATGGTTCCTGCTGCCGCGGCCGTACTGGCGCTTTGCTCCGTGGGGTACTTTTATTTTCACCGCACACCAAAACTTACCGACAAAGACACGATTGTACTTGCCGATTTCATCAACACCACCGGTGATCCCGTCTTTGACGGGACGCTTCGCCAGGGGCTGACAATCCAGTTGGAACAGTCGCCTTTTCTCAGTATCGTCCCTGAGGAGCAAATCCAGAAGGTGCTGGGGCTGATGGGCCGGCCCGCGGATTCGCAGATTACCGCGGAGGTGGCTCGGGAAATCTGCGAGCGGAACGGAAGCGCCGCCGTGCTGAATGGATCGATTGCAAGTCTTGGAAGCCAGTACGTATTGGGATTGCGCGCGAAGAACTGCCGCACCGGGGCCGTTCTGGCTGAGGAGCAGGCGCAAGCAGCAAAAAAAGAAGACGTGCTGAATGCGCTTAGTCAAATTGCCAATAAATTCAGAACCCGCGTGGGCGAATCGCTGGCCGCGGTGGAAAGGCACTCGACTCCGCTGGCCGAGGCTACAACAACGTCACTGGAAGCGCTGAAAGCTTATAGCGCGGGCTGGAAGGTTGCCGCCTCAAAGGGTCCCCCAGCGGCGCTGGCCCTTTACAAGCGCGCCGCGGAGATCGATCCGCAATTCGCGATGGCGCACGCGATGGTGGGGCGCACGTATGGCGATATGGCAGAGTCTATCCTCGCCGCGGAGAGCACCACCAGAGCCTATCAGTTACGGGATCGCGCCAGTGACCGTGAGAGATTCTTTATCACTGCTTCCTACGACACTGTGGTGACCGGAAACCTGGAAAAGGCCGAGAAGACTTGTGAGTTGTGGTCGCAAACTTATCCTCGCGACACTCAGGCCCGCTCGTTCTTGTCCGGAATGATTTACCCTGTCTTCGGCAAATTTGAAAAGAACCTCGAAGAGGCTAAGAAACTAATCGAGCTCGATCCGGACTTTGGCGTCTGGTATAACCTTCTGGCCTTCAGCTATCAGGAACTGGAGCGCCTGGAGGAAGCCGGAAAAAGCCTTGATCTAGCCGCGGAACGCAAGTTGGATATCCCGGACTTTGTGGTGGAGCGATACGACCTCGCTTTCTTGAAGGGCGACCAGGCGGAAATGGAACGGTACGCGGCTCTGGGCCACGGAAAATCGGGAGCCGATGATTGGATCACCAACCACGAGGCTTTTGCGGTGGCCTATTCCGGTCAGTTGGAGAAGGCGAGGATCCTCTCGCGGCGTGCGGTGGACTTGGCTAAACAGGCGGGCAAGAAAGAAATGGCGGCTTTGACGGAAAGCGGGGCGGCTATGCGGGAAGCACTTTTCGGGAATGCACCTGCGGCGAGGCAGAGAGCGAAGGCAGCATTAGATCTTTCCAAGGGCCGGGAAGTGGTGTATGGCGCTGCTTCCGCACTGGCTCTGGCGGGGGATTTTTCCGGGGCTCAAATACTTGCGAAGGATCTGGAAACGCGCTTTCCGGAGGATACGGCAGTCCGATTCAGCTACCTGCCGTCGATTGGCGCACTACTCGCACTGAAGCATGGCGAGCCGGTTAAGGCTATCAAACTGCTACAAAGCGCGGTTCCCTATGAGATGGGCGCTCCGCCTAGCAGTTTTATTGGATTCTTTGGGGCTTTCTATCCGCAATATCTTCGCGGCGAGGCTTATCTGGCGGAGCATCGGGGCGCTGAGGCTGCGGTGGAGTTTCAGAAAGTACTCGATCATCGCGGGATTGTGGTTAGTGATCCGATAGGCGCGCTGGCGCGGTTGCAACTCGGTAGAGCGTTCGCTTTGGCGGGGGATCAGAGTAAGGCGAAGACTGCTTATGAGAATTTTCTCACGCTTTGGAAGGACGCGGATCTGGATATACCGATCTTTAAACAAGCGCAAGCGGAGTACGCGAAGATCCTTTGACGAGCGATGGTCTCCTTTAGGGAGCGGT
>JANXXV010000318.1 GCA_025350445.1 Bryobacteraceae bacterium
GTGCCGGCGTTGAAGTAGAGTTCCGCGAAGTTCGGGTGATACGCAAAGATGAGCGCGGCCAGTAGCGCGGTTTCGCGGGCAGGGGTGACTGCGGTTGCAAGTTTGTATACGAGGTAGATATTCAGCAGCAGCAGCGCGAAGCAGCCGAGGTGAAATGCAAGCGGGTGAAAGCCGGCGATTGCGTAGATTGTGCGGTAGAAGATGGCGCCGAGCGGCCGATACGATCCGGACCAGAAGGTGAGATTGTCGCGCAGCAGTCCGAGGAAGGAATGATCCATCGACCAATACATGTTCATCAGGTCGTCGGTGCCGAAGTATGCCAGGACGCCGCGGCCGGCGAATTGAAGAAAGTAACCTACGATGATGACTGCGGACGCAGCTATCCTGGCGCTTCGGAGACCGAAGTATCTATTGCTTGTCATTTGCTGGAGTCTGATACCAAGAGCCGGACGCAGCTGGTTTCAACTACACCGGTTGCATATTTGGGAACCGGGCAGCCTTGCTTTCGGCTCCGGACGGCCGCGCTGCTCCTTACCGGAAGCGGGCACAGGCGGGCGGCCTTAGAGTGGATCGGTGGTTGCTGGAACCCGCCGGGCGGAAGGCGTACTCCGCCGATTCTCCATCAGGCGCCATTTGTGTGCCGCGGCCGCCAGTCTCACGGTTGGACGACACTACACTAAGGCGACTGGTTTAATGCCGTTTTGATGCCGCGCATTGCCTTGTGGAAAGGAGGGAGATCTCTCGCGGCCACATTCCAGACTGTCTCAAAGTCCACTTCAAAATAGTCACGCACCAGGAGGCGTCGCATGCCGGCTATCGACGTCCGGGTGATCTCCGGGTGCCGCTCCTTATGCGGCTCGTCAATCCGCCGCGTCGTCTCGCACAGAACCCGAAGGTTGCGAACGATTGCGACCTGGAGCGTACGCGAGGCAAAAACAGCATCCCGGCCCGGCGCCGAATCCTCGGCGATTCCGCCAATGCACGCTATGACATGTTGGACATAGCGTGCTGCGATTTCAAACCGGCACGGCTTCCCGGAGAACAGAATCGCGGATCAGAGGGCTCAACGAGCGGCGAATCACGATCTGTACGCGCCGTCCCAGCAGTTGCTCGAGGTCAGCGGCCAGGCTCGCAGGAAACCACGGCGTGGTCTCGCCAATCACGTCTATCAGGAGGTCCCCGTCGCTTTCGGGTGTTTCTTCTCCGCGTGCCACCGAACCGAAAAGCCGCACATTTCCGGCGCCATGGCGGGCAGCCATTCGCGGAATCTCGTCGCGATGCTCTCTGCTGCCCTGAGCGCCGCTCATTCATCCGTATTGGATCTTCAGGTAACAGAAATCGTGAAAGGGAGCGATGGCGGGACCGGTTTCAACTACACTGCCGCCACAATTCGGAAACGAGCAGCCCGGCTTCGGACTCAATAGCGCGTTCGAGGCGGAAGCCGTTAGCGGTGAGAATCGTGCGGTGATCGGGTAGCTTGCGTGCTCTCAGTCCGGTGGTGAATCTGAAAAATGCGTAGAGTAGCCGCAACCAGCATGTTGCGCGCAGTGCCGCGAAGCCGCGCTGTGGTTGGTGAAAATCGGAAACGATCCATGTCGCCTGTGTTGTGTGTCGGGCAATTCCGGCGATGAGGTGCACCAAGCCGGATTGATTGAAGCAGTCGAGGAAGAAGTGCGTGACGATTAGATCGTAGCCGTCACCGGGAGGCGTCCAGTGCAGCGCGTCGGCTTGATGAAAACGGACGCGGGCGTGATGGCTTCCGGCTCGTCGCCTGGCGAGAGAAAGCATCTTCGCACTCGAATCCACATAGTCCACCCCGGCTTCCGGATTTTGTTGGAGAAACAATTGGAGGAAGCGGCCGTCTCCTTCGCCGAGCATCAACGCGTGTTTGCACCCGGTGGTCCGCGGGAGGAATTCGAAGCGGCGGCGTTCGAGTTCGCGCCCGAATGCCGAGTACTCGAAGAAGCGATACCAACGGGCAATGGAGTCGCAATTCATTTCGCTCATACGAAGGGTAGAAACAGCAGCGGACTGCATAAGACGGTATCCGCCGCGACACGAAGTCCGTCGTGAGAGATGTTTGAAGAAAGCCGTGCCAGCAGCAGAAACGCCACGGCGCTTACGCCTTCGGAAAGATAGAGCGGCCTGTTTGAAGGGAACGGATTGAGCACGGCGAATAGGATCGCGATGGCCGCGACGACAGCCGATGCGGCACTGAGGCGGGCGCCTATCCATTGCGTGGATGGATGCGGCGCGCCTGCCTCCCACTGGGCGATGGCGGCGCAGTTGAGCCAACATAGCGAGCAGAACAGCAGCAGCGGAACGGTCCAGAGCAACGCGGGATGTGGCGGGAAGGTCCAGACGTGGATGCATGTGCCTACGGAAAAAATGACCGCGACCGCCATTTCCTTGGGCCACCAGCGCTGCGTGAATTCAGGCGCGAGGTGTACCGCGCCGAAGTAAACGGCTACAATAGCGAGCATCGCGATGCCGTTGTGAAGTACGGGTTTCCGGATTCCGGTGAGGGCGCACCACGCGGCCAGCAATAGAGCGGCGAGCAGAACGGGAACTACCGTTCTCCAATGCTGGCGGTAGAAGCGGTGGCGGGCCGAGTGTCCGATGGCCCGGACGGCATCGAGCACGCGGTCGCTTGCATAAATCACCCAGACGGTGGCGGCTAAAGTAATTGCGGAGGCCTTGGTGGCGGGCACATGCAGTGTCCTGGTAAAAAGTTGTTGCCACAGAACGGCCACGATGGGCGCATCCAGACTGAGCAGATTGGCCCACAACCAGGGGCGCGCGCGGTTCGGACTAAAGCGCGTGCTGTTTGACGAGTGCATCGTTTAGCTCGATGCCAAAGCCCGGGGTATCAGGCAGAGACATACCGCCCCTCTGAAAGCGCTCCGGCGGATTCACCAGATCCCCACGCCACGGCACTTCGTTCCATTGATGTTCGAGGATCATGAAGTTCGGCAGATTGGCGCACCATTGCATACTGGCCGCGGTGGCGACCGGTCCGCTTGGGTTGTGCGGGGCTACCATCAGGCCGTCGAGTTCCGCCATGGCTGAGATCTTACGTCCCTCGGTCAATCCGCCGCAGTGCTTCACGTCGGGCATGATGACGTTGACTGCATGGTTGCTGCAAAGCGGCGCGAAGCCTTCCATGCCGAATAAGACCTCGCCGCCGGCCATCGGTTGCTTTATGGCAGCGCGGATCTTGAGAGTATCGTCTGTGCGCTGCGGAGGTACAGGCTCTTCGTACCAGGTGAGGTTTTGCGGTTCCAGGATGCGGGCAATATCGATGGCCTGCTTCACGTCGAAGTGACTGTGGCAATCGATCATCAGGTTGAGCGCCGGGCCGATGGCGCGGCGGATGGCTTCGACACAGGCTATGCCTTGTTCGGCGGTGACTTCCTTGGGGAAGCCGTCGAAGGGAGCGGCCTTGATGGTTCCGAAGCCTTCGGCGGCCGCTTGTTTGGCGAAGGCGGCGAAGCTCTCCGGCGAGCGTTGCGTGGTTACGCGATTGATGTTGGCGTAGAAGGGGATGGTGTCGCGAAGTTTTCCGCCGAACAGATCGTATACGGGCGCGCCTAGCGCTTTGCCTACCAGATCCCACTGGGCTTGCTCTATGGCGCTGAAGGCGGTTCTTACGGGAAGCGGTCCGTCCTTTGCAATAGCGCGGCCGCGCTGGCGGTAAGATTCGATTTCGAATGGGGATTTGCCGCGGACCAGTTCGAAGAATTCGCCTAGTGTCGATTGGATGCGGGCTGCGTCCGTCGATTGTACTTTACCGCCGAATCCGTCGGAGGCTTCGCCCAGGCCTGTTAGGCCGGTGTTTGTGACGAGGCGGAGGAAGATCCATTTGGTCCGCGGTGTGGCGTTGACCAGGAAGATCTGCATGCCGGTGATCTTTAGGTTGGCCTCGGCTGCGGAGAGGCGATGGGTTATGGGGGCGGCTGCTGCTGCAAAGCCTAGAAGAACACTGCGGCGCGTTGTGGCGGAGATTAGCATGGCGGACTTGTTCCTCGTTAGAGAGCGCGACCAGGGGTCGCGCGCAGACGCGGGCGTCTGGCCCCACCTCACATTGTTAGCAGTTTGACTGGGCACTATGTTGGTAGCTTGGCTGGGCAATATGTTGGTAGTTTGACTGGGCACTATGTTGGTAGGTTGACTCCCAAGGAACTTATCGCGTTCCTTACCTGCCATGAGCTTCCCAAAGCTTCCCCGCTGGGCACTGTGTCAGCGCAGCACCGTTTTCTCCACGGTTTGGTTGTCGAATTCGTCGGAAACCCGCACTGCTACTGTATGTTCACCCGGGGTGATGCCGTCCAGGGCGAGGGTGTAGTCGTGCTCTTTGGAGTCGGTCAGACGGGTGGTGGGTTGAACGGCCAGCCATTCCTTGCCGTCTACGGAATACTCGGCCTTGTCGATTACGCTTAGCGCGTCCTTCGCCTTCCAGCGCACCGTTACCTGAGCTCCATTGCGCGATCCAGCCAGGCCGGTGATTTGCGGCGGCGTGTTGTCTATTAGAAACGACGCGCCTTGGAGTTGATTGCTTAATGCCTGTCCCGGCGGATTGCCGGGAGCATCGGAGGCGGTGACGCGCAGCAGGTATCTGCCGTCTGGAAATGCGGTGGAATCGAAGGTTAGGAATCGCTCCTTCACTTTATCGCGCAGCAGCTTCCATTCCGATTCGCCGTCGCCGCGGATCTCCACTTTGAATATCATCTCGTCGCCGTTGGCGTCGGCGACGGCCCAGCGCGCACCCATCTGTCCCTTCGCATATTGCAGAGTTGCGCTGGACTGGGAATCCACGGTTACGGGCGCTGAGGGCCGGCGATGCTGGCCCAGCGGCGGAAGCGTCAACGACTGGTTGATGCCGGCTAGGGGCGTGGAGGGTTGCGGGAACTTATAGTTTGCCGGAGTGACCTCTACTTCCTCGATCGTGGGGGCGATGTTCTTCGCCATATAAGCGATCTCTACTTCGGTCAGTTCCGGAGACATGCCGGAGGCGCCCGATGCCAGCGTCGCGCGGTATTGGATGAAGCGGGCCGATGGCGAAGTAACGCGGCCTTTACCCACAGGCATCCAGGGACTCCAGTTCTTGTGCGGGCGGTCGAGGTTGCCGCTGCGTGTTTCGAACGCCACATTGCCGCCTTCGGTTTCGCCCTTCGATTCCAGACGGCCCCAATAGGAGAAGAATCCGACGTCGTAAGGATCGCTTTCATAGGTGCCTTGTTTTTCGATCCGCGGTCCGATTTGATAAACGTTGCCGATGTTGCCGGTGGCGGCGTAGAGCTTGCCGTTGGCTCCGCTCAACAGACTGGTGATCTGCGTGGGCAGCGCATTGATCAGCAGGGTGGATGAGATGCCTGAATCGATACGGTAGATTTTGCCCTTGTTGCCTGTGCCCAAAACCGGGTGGCCCTGCGCATCGAAGGCGATGGCGTAGACCACATCCTGCGCATGGGACCAGATCCTCCGGGCGAAGTTGTCCGTCTCAATTTTGTATAATTCGGACCCTCCGGAAATGGGGGGCGCGGATGGCGCGGGCGTGGGACTGCTGGTGGCGCTGGATACGCGCGCCATGGCAACAGGCGCGGCTGCCACCGCGGCAGGCGGTATGGAGATTTGCGGCGTCGGCGAAGAAGATCCGGCGGCTTTGTTGCCGACTCCGGCGGCGTAGATGGTACCGTCACTGGCAACGGCGACGGCGGTGATCTCGCGCTTGTTCGCCTGATGCAGAACAAAGCCTTCACCCGCGGGAGACACGCGAATCACCAGACCGCCCGGTTCGGTGCCGAGAATCACATTGCCGTTCGCGTCGATGGCCAGCGAACGCGCATGTGTTTCTTCGGTCTTGAAAAACACCGCGCCTTTTCCGTCTGGAGTGATGCGGTGCAACTCGCCCTGATCGCCGGTGGCGACGAAGAGGTTGCCCTTGCTATCGAACGCCATGCCCCAGATGTATTTCGAGTTGGGATCGTAGACTACTTCGGACTTGCCGTCCGGACTGATGCGATAGACCTTGCCGTCGGGCGAGGTGGCGGCGAAGATGCGATCTTTGGCGTCAATGGCAAGCGCGTGAATTTCCATTCCCGGAAGCTCTGCCAGCGTCTTCGATTTTCCAGCCGCATCAATGACAAAGAGCCTCGCCTGCGAAGAACCCGAGCCGCCGCCGGCGGCATACAAGTTCCCTTTCGAGTCCTCGGCCAGCGCCCAGAGATAGGGCGTGGACGATGCCAGCAGTTCTTTGAAAACGGGCGCTAACGCCAGCCGGCCGTCGCTGCGGAGCGACAGATTCTTCAGCGTTCCTTTTTCAAAATCAGCCTGCTCATTCTGTATCCAGAACCGCGTTTCGACGGCACGGCAAATCGGTGTCAGCGCCCCGAGGGCGAGTAGCAACGAAACAATTTTGGGGATCAAAGGGTTATTTCACCGTTATCTTGAGCGACTGGCTACCGTTCACCACTTGCTCAAATGGAATGGACATCTGTTCCTGCACGCTTTCCGAAGCGCTGACAAAGGGGCGGTTGGCGGAGCGGCCCGACTGCATTACGTTGAGCACCGACGCGGGAAGGCTAGGCAGCGTTTTGTCGTCTTCGAAATATGTGGGGCGGCCTTGCACCAGCGACACGTAGAGACGGTTATTGGTGCGCTCCTGATTGATTAGCGACACGGCCTCGGGCAGATCGATGAAGCGATTGGCCGATGCGGCGAAGCTTTGCATCTTGTTCAAAGTATCCGCGTCGCTGAGCAAGATGCGATGGTCGCCTTTGGGCATGCCGGCGGGGATCTTGACCATGAACTCCTTCTCGATCCGGCCGCCGCGGTAGGGGCGCAGAAAAACCTTCACCGGAATCTCCGCTCCCGCTTCCACTTCATTGCTGGCTACCCAGGCGTTCTCGATGCTGGCGGTGCGGCGCTCGGGCAGAAGGTCGATGGTGGCGTTCACGCTCTTCAATTGCGGGACCTTTACGTTATTGGCGAACAGCCGGTTGAATTTGTCACCCCACCATCCGGCCAGCAGCATGGGCGCGGGCACTGGAATGTCGCTGGGCGCGAGCATGGTGCTCAAGGAAATTTTCTGTTGTCCGTCTAGTTCCACACTGCCGCTGAAGCGGTAGGTGGCGTCGTCAGAGAAGTCGTTCATACCGGAGATGGAATTGAACAGCGTGAGCATCATCAGATACGGCGTCCATTTTTGTTGGACGAAGACGTTGAAGTGGAGAGTTTTTTCCTTCTTCACCTGGTCGCCTTCACCGAAAGTCCGGACGCGGACGTTCACCGGAATCATTTCAGAGGTAGCGCCGAGTTCGCCCATAATGCCGCTGTGACGGTCCTGCTTCTGCGCGCCTACTACTTCGGTTGCATTCGCGATTTTGGTGGGCTGATAGGTGGAGGCCAGCACCATCAGTACTTCGCCCTTGCTCATGGGCATGTCCACCGGGCCCAGATTGAAGAATGGATGACCGAAGGCCAGCACGCGCTTGCCATCGTTATACGTCACGGTTCCCAACCCGGTTACGTTCATGTCGCCGGACACCAGGATGCCGGCCACCGAGTCGCCGGGCTGCAGCGCGGTTTTCCAATCGGCTGCCGGTTTCGAGCTTTGCACCGCGCCGCTGGCCCCGCCCTGTACCGCGGTGATGCCGAGTTGCTGGAACATGGGGCCGAACTGGCGCAGGACATCCTCATGAAAACCGGAGAAAGTTAACGGCGATTCTATCGGCGTCATGATTGGCGTCTGCTGGCCGAACGAAGCGCCGGCGGCCAGCACTTTCGCCAGCAAATCGCCGGGCACGGATGCGGCTTGCGCTTTGATGGATGGCTGGGCGTTATCCGGGGTGCGCGCGTCGGACGGACGGCTGGTGTCGAAGTCGTTAATCTCAAGCATCAACTCGATCGGCGTGATGCCGCAGATGGCATCGGGAGAAAACTGCCCGATCTGGGTGGAGAGCGCGCCTATCAGCTTTCCATCCACATAGATTGGGCTGCCGCTCATGCCCTTGGCCACGCTGGTGCGCTCGGCTTTTCCGCCCATTTTGCCCACGATGATGTCTTGTTTAGGGCCCCAGGCGTTCTTCCATAAGCCGATGATTTCCACCGGGACGGCTTCGGGAACTTTGCCGCTGAACACTGTCCAGGCGACGGCTTTCATGCCGGGTTTCACATCCGACAATTTCATGATTTCCACTTTGCCGGACTTGGGCCGCTCCATTTCAGCGGCGAACGCGAGGGTAGTAAAAATTGGGATTGCGATTAGGAATGACTGCGCGACCTTTCGGTTCATAGACACTACTTCCTTGTATGCTTCCGGAGACGTATACTTCCGGAGACGTGGCCCGGACGGATTTCGCCGTAACTTTGTTGTCTACTCCTATTATCGTTCAAGTTTCGGGGGCGCGGGGGTCGGCGCGTTGGCGAGGCTTGACGGCAAAAAAAACAAAACACCTCTGAGGATAGTTGAATCCACGGGATGTTCCGTGTGGAGCGGCCGGCTTCTGCCTGGCCGCTTCCGGGCAATTCTCACTACTTCTTGGAAATTCTCTCGTCGATGACCAGCAATTCCCGGCAAGCAAGATAGCGGAGTTTACCCGGATTCCCCATGGTCTCCTGATAATCTTTCCCCGGCTGTGCATTCTTGAAGGCTTCGGTCGTATCGCGTAACCCGATAACGGCTTTCCAGTTTGGCTATTGTGCCGTCCCGGCTAATTCTTTACAACATGCTACTGGGCGCAAGGTGGGGCAGACACCTTGTTTGCGCGCGACCCCTCGGCGAGCGCTCTTGCTCCCGTCCTCAGCTCTTACGGGGGACAGGACACTAGTTATCCGCGCTGTAGGCTGAGTACTTCAAATCGGTACCCCCAGGCAGCATCGCCATAGCGAACAGCCAGGCACTTTGTGTCCCGTCCTTGGTCCACTGTGCCGCTAACGGACGCCAAACCTCGTTTTCAAACTTGATTTACTCGGGCGCATTGTGAACCTTCCCGTAGTTCAGGAATACGTAGTTTCCCTTTTGCGATTGACCCCCTCGTATGCGAACGTTCCAAATCTCAGTTGAGACAAGGTGCGATAAGCTGTCGCGTTTCGCTGTGTAACTGGCGCGCTCATTTTTGCACCGGCTTTTTGTGTCGCTTTTTCAAGACCCGGACGGCCTTGCGGCTCCCCGGGCGCGCCTTCGTAAATTGTCGTACTCATGTAATCGCGGCGAGCCTCGGAACCAGCGGGCGAGACGGCGCGCAGAAGCGTCCACGCGGCGGCCTCGCCGGCGTCGATTCCCGTTTGCATCAGCTTCGCAGTCGGATCCAGTGCGAATTCCCGGTACTCGGCGAACTTCCAGGGCGTCACTTTGATACCTGCCGGAGTTTGGAAGAACCTGGTCTGTTGTTGGGCGCAAAGTTTGCCCGCCATTACAAAAGCGGCGCTGCTGGGATTCTAAATCTTCGGCCAAACAACTCGCCCGCAAAACCGTAGCAGTGAAACAAGCGCGCAACGTCTTGGTTCAATATAAACTGGCGAAAGGGAATGCAGGACCAAGTACGAAATCATACCGTATTGGAGTAACAAGGACGAAGGGGTTATTGCTGAAATGCCGGAATTGGCAGGCTGCGCGGCCGATGGCGCTACCCGGCAGGAAGCATTTGCCAACGTCGAGATCGTGATCGCGGAATGGTTGGAAACCGCTCGGAAAGTCGGATGCACTATTCCCGAGCCCAAGGGCCGCCTTCTATTTTCGTGAGTCGTTCGGTCGGCGCCGTTCCATTGGCCGTACCGCCGGCGGTTAGCCGAATTGCCCTTACCTGTGCCTGGCCTCGGGCCTTTCGCCAAACGGACAATTTTTCCGGGGCTGTAGGGCGATCCTCGCAATTGCGGAATCGTTTTTCATTCGTGCAAGCTATTCACGGATCTCGGAACCACGTGGACCGCACGGTCGCTCCCCGGCGCGCGACGTTGTCAAAGGGCAGATTGGTAAGCGGAAAATTGCCGCTGAAAGTTCGCGAGGTAATCAAAGTGCCCGAAAAGGCCGG
>JANXXV010000365.1 GCA_025350445.1 Bryobacteraceae bacterium
GCACGACAGAACGGCGCCAAGGCAGCAGGCTCAAAGACCCCGCAAGGCATCCAAAATTCGGCCATGAATGCATTGCGCCATGGCCTCACCTCAAAAACGCTCGTCCTAGCCAACGAATGTCCGGCCAAATTCGACCAGCTACTCCAAATGTATATCGTCAAATTCAAGCCACAGGATGGCGTAGAAATGAATCTGGTAGACGAAATGGTAGCCGCCCGCTGGCGTCAACAACGCGGCTGGGTGATCCAAACCGCCGCGTTCAACCTGCAAATGGAAAATGAGCAGCAGGAGGTCACCAGCGAACCCGCCCGCCTGGCCCTGGCCTTCATCGCCATGGCCAACCAGGAAAAGCTCTTAGAGCTGATCCTGCGCTACGAAACCAGCTACAGCCGCATGCACGACCGCTCCATGAAAGCGCTTTACCGCCTTCGCGAAGAACACAATTTGCGAAACGACCCTAAATCCGCTCCGCCTCAGCCCCAGAGTCCTCCCGAAACCGCCACCAAACCGGAACAGCCGGCTCATTCCGAATCACCCCAACGCCCAGCCGGACCAAGAAAAACCAATCCGCCCATTGTCTGCGCCATCAACCCGCCAGACAACGTGCCCAAAATGGAAACTGAGCCGCAATCCAGCCCTCCGGCCGCGCGATAATCGAACAATGCCATTGATCACAGAGGAGAAGTTCCGCATCGGCCTGGTGCAGATGTCCTGCTCTCCAAATGCTTCGGAAAATATGGAGAAAGCGCGGAACGGGATTCGTCAGGCGGCTGAACGCGGAGCCCAAATTGTATGCCTGCAGGAGCTCTTTCTCTCGCAATATTTCTGCCGCGAAGAAAATGCCGAGCTATTCAATCTGGCCGAACCCATACCAGGACCCTCCACCGCTGCGCTAGGGGATTTGGCAAAGAAATTGAAGGTTGTGGTGATAGCTTCCTTGTTTGAGCGGCGCGCGGCGGGACTCTATCACAACACGGCGGCGATGCTCGATGCCGATGGCTCGTTGCTTGGAATCTACCGGAAGATGCATATTCCGGACGACCCCCTCTACTACGAAAAGTTCTATTTCACTCCGGGGGATTTGGGCTTCTTGAACTTCGATACGCGGTACGGGCGCATTGCCACGCTGGTCTGTTGGGATCAGTGGTATCCAGAGGCAGCCCGCCTAGCCAGCCTGGGCGGGGCAAATGTGCTCTTTTATCCCACGGCCATCGGTTGGCATCCGGCGGAAAAGGCGCGGTACGGAAAGGCGCAGCTCGAAGCTTGGCGGACAATTCAACGGTCCCACGCAATCGCCAACGGCATCTATGTCGCGGCGGTAAACCGGACCGGTTTTGAAGGTCCGCCGGATGATGGGCTGCAGTTCTGGGGATCGTCCTTTGTGGCGGACCCGTTCGGGCAAGTAATCGCCGAGGCTTCGCAGGATAAAGAAGAGGTTCTGGTGGCGGAGTGCGATCCGGTGCGCATGGAGGAAGTCCGGCGGAATTGGCCCTTCTTCCGCGACCGGCGCATTGACGCGTACGCCGGAATTACCAGTCGCTGGACCGGGCGCGCATGAGCTACCGCATGCCGGCCGAGTGGGATCCGCACGAGGGAACCTGGCTAGCCTGGCCGCACGAACGCAGCGATTGGCCGGGAAAATTCGCGTTGGTACCCTGGGTCTACTGCGACATCATCAAGCGGTTGGCGCGCGTGGAACTCGTGCATGTGCTGGTGGCCGACGGCGACACCGAACGCAAGGTGACCGCCCTGCTGAAGAAGAATGCCGTAGACCTGGAAGCGGTCGACTTTTTTCACGCCCTCACCGACCGCAGTTGGACCCGTGATTATTGCCCCACGTTTGCCAAGGACGGCGCCGGTGCGACGGTTGTTTTGAACTGGCGCTTCAACGGCTGGGCGAAGTATGACAATTGGAAATCCGACGATGCCATTCCGTCGAAGATTGCCAGGAAGCTGCGGTTGCCGGACGTAAAACCGTTGCTCGACGGGCGGCGTATTGTATTGGAGGGCGGCAGTATCGACGTAAATGGGCGGGGCAAATTGTTGACCACCGAAGAGTGCTTGTTGAGTCCCGTTCAGGCCAGGAATCCGGGTCTGGATCGCGAAGCGCTAGAGCGGGTCTTCGCCGAATATCTGGGCATCGGCGAGACCATCTGGCTCAAAGATGGAATCGTAGGCGATGATACACACGGCCACGTGGACGATCTGGCGCGGTTCACCGACGCCGGGACGGTGGTGATTGCGGTGGAGAGCGACCGCGGCGATGCCAACTTCGAGCCTACCCAGCAGAATCTGCGGCTGTTGAAACGGCGGAAGGATCTGCGGGTGGTGAATTTGCCCATGCCGGAGCCGATTTACCTCGATGGGCAACGCCTGCCGGCCAGCTATGCGAATTTCTATATCGCCAATAGGCTGGTACTTGTGCCGACGTTCAACGATCCATCTGACCGCGTGGCGCTGAACACGCTGGCAAAGTTGTTTCCGGATCGTGAAGTGATGGGGATTCATTGCGGCGACCTCGTGCTGGGCCTGGGGACGCTTCATTGCATGACGCAACAGCAGATCGCATAGCATGAAAAAAGATAATCGATGACGCTGACGATTCTTGGTCTATTTGCACTAGGCGCGGCGTTCCTGGCGAGCGTGCCGTTCCGGATTGCCATGCTGGACGGGGCTCGGGTGCGGTATCTGAGCTTCGGCAAAGGCGCCAAGGCGGTGGTGCTGGTCCACGGCTGGATTTGCGATCACTTGATTTGGATACGGAACATTCCGGCGCTGAGCGCGGAATATCGTGTGATTGTACTGGATTTGCCGGGGCACGGCGGCAGCGACGGGCCGAAGATCGACTACACGCAGCAGCATTTTGCGAAAGCTTTGGATGCGGTGTTGCGGGATGCGAAAGTAAGCCGCGCGGTGCTGGTGGGGCATAACATGGGCGCTCCGGTGGCGCGGCAATTTATGGCGGACTTTCCAGCGAAGGTGGCTGGGCTGGTGCTGGTGGACGCGGCCATCTCAACTCCGGTGGATGCCGCGGGCATGGAGCAGCGGAAGGCGCGCCGACTGCCCTTCTTGGAATCGTTGCGGAGTGCCGCTTATCCGGAGATCGCGGAGAAATTCATCGACCGCATGTTTGTTGCTGAGACGCCGCTCGAAATGCGGGCCCGGATTAAGCAGAAGATGCTGGCGACGCCGCAATGGATTTCAGTCAGCGCGATGGACGGGATGAACGATGGCCGCATGTGGGCCGCCAAGAGCGATGTTCCTACACTGTGCCTTCTTTCCGATAAAGGGCGCAAGGCGGAAAACGACGCCATGCTAAGCGGGATGTTCAGTAATGTGGATCATCGGGAGTGGCCCGGCGGCGGCAATTTCACCATGATGGAAATGCCGGATCGGTTCAACGCTGCTGTGCTCGAATTTCTGAAGAAGATCGGGTTTTAATAGATGAGTGACCATTTCAAATTCATGCGCCGCGCCATCGAACTGTCGGTGGCGAACGTACGCTTGCAGCGGGGCGGGCCGTTCGGGGCGGTGATTGTGAAAGACGGCAATATTGTCGCGGAAGGAACGAACCTGGTGACGTCTACTAACGATCCGACAGCGCACGCGGAAGTGACGGCGATCCGGCGGGCTTGCGCGGTGTTAGAGTCGTTTCAACTCGACGGGTGCGATCTTTACACCAGTTGCGAACCGTGCCCGATGTGCCTGGGTGCCATCTATTGGGCGCGGCCGGCGCGGCTGTTTTATGGCGGGACGCATAAGGACGCGGCGGAGTTCGGCTTTGACGATTCGTTTATTTATCGGCAGACCCGGCTGCCGGCCGGACAGCGGCACATTCCGATGAAGCAAGTGCTGGCCGAAGAAGCACTGGCGGGCTTTTTGGAATGGCGGAAGAGCACCGCGAAAATCTTGTACTGAGGGATTTCAAATTGAGGGCGATGGATGGATCTGGTCCTGGAGCTTCGCGGCGTATCGAAGCACTACCCAACTCATCGGGCTGTTAACGGAATTTCGTTTGCCGTGGAGCGTGGTGCGTTTTTTGCATTGTTGGGCCCGTCTGGCTGCGGCAAGACAACCACACTGCGGCTGGTGGCTGGGTTTGAAGACGCCACCGCGGGCGACGTCACGCTGAACGGGCGGCGCATCAATCATCTGAAGCCCTACGAGCGGAACGTTAACACGGTCTTCCAGAATTATGCGCTGTTTCCGCATTTGACCGTGCGCGGAAATATCGAATTCGGGCTGAAGCGCCGGGGTGCGGGCCAGGTGGCGCGGAAGGTGCGCGATGCACTGGATCTGGTGCAGTTGAGCGGCAAGGACGATCGATTTCCGGCGCAGCTCTCCGGCGGCGAGCGGCAGCGCGTTGCCCTGGCGCGGTCGCTGGTGCTGCAACCGGATGTGCTGCTTTTGGATGAACCGCTGTCCGCGCTGGATCCGAATCTTCGCAAGCAGGTTCGGGGTGAGTTGAAGAGTCTGCAACGGCGCGTGGGGACGACGTTCCTATTTGTCACTCACGATCAGGAAGAAGCGCTGTCGCTTTCCGATCAGATTGCCGTCATGAATAACGGACTGCTGGAGCAGGTGGGCACTCCGCAGGATGTCTATCTGCGGCCGCGTACGCGGTTCGTGGCCGGGTTTCTGGGCGCGGTGAACTGGATTGACGGAATTGGAGTGCGGCCGGAGGCCACGCGGATTTCGCGGACCGCTGCGGGCGACCGGTGCATTCCAGCTACTGTTCGGAGTTTGGTGTTTATGGGTAACTGTTTTCAGGTGGAAACGGTTTGCGGAAACGGACACTGCATGGTGGCCCAGGTGGCCCGGCTGGACGGATCGTTTGCGCCGGGCGATGCGGTTCATCTGTGGTGGAATCCGGCGGATGAATTGCGGCTATGACCAGGCTGCGGCGTCTGTTTCTGGCACCGGCCGGGTTGGTGATGGGCGTCCTCTTCCTAGCGCCGCTGGCCATTATGCTGGTGTACAGCTTTTTCACGCGCGGGGCCTACGGCGGGGTGACGGCGGAGGTCACCGGAGAGAACTATTGGCGCGTGTTCGATCCGTTGTATGCGGCAATTCTGCTGCGCACTTTTGTGATGGCGGGGACGGCCACGCTGGGCTGTCTGGTGCTTGGCTTTCCGCTGGCGCTGTTCATATCGCGCGCGGGTCCGCGAAAGAATCTCTATTTACAACTGGTGATTCTGCCGTTCTGGACCAGCTTTCTGGTGCGTACCTACGCCTGGATGTTTCTGTTGCGGGACACCGGACTGATCAACTCGGCGCTGCAATCGGCGGGGTTGATCCATGAGCCGCTGCCGCTGCTGTATAACGATGGCGCCGTGTTTGTCGGTCTGGTTTACGGGTATCTGCCGTTTGTGGTGCTGCCGCTTTATGCCACGCTGGAGCGGCTGGATAAGAGCTTGTTGGAAGCGGCAGCCGACTTGGGCGCGCGGCCTTGGATGACGCTAACCCGCGTGACCATTCCGCTTTGCGCGCCGGGACTGCGGGCCGGGGCGTTACTGGTGTTTATCCCGTGCCTCGGCGCTTATCTGACGCCCGATTTACTGGGTGGCAGTAAGACGGTGATGGTGGGAAACGTAATTCAGAACCAGTTCACTACCGCCCGCGACTGGCCGTTTGGGTCTGCCGTGTCCCTGCTGTTGATGGGTATTGTGATGGTGCTGCTGATGCTGCTGATCCGCCGCGGCGGGGAGAAATTGATATGAAGCGCGGACTGGCGCTTTATGCGGTGGCGGCCTACGCGTTTCTGCATTTCCCGCTAGTGGTATTGGCGGTGTTCAGCTTTAATTCTTCGCGTTTCACGGTGTGGCAGGGGTGGTCGCTTGCGTGGTATCGGGTAGCGTTGCACGACGCGCAGTTGGGCGAGGCCGCCTGGAACAGCATTCTCATCGCAGTGGCTTCCACGTTGCTTTCCACGGTTGTTGGAACGCTCTGCGCCTACGGATTGTGGAAGCGGGATTCCAAGCTGCTGTCGGGATCGCTGTATCTTTCCTTGGTGACGCCCGAGATTGTGATGGGAATTTCGCTGCTGGTTTTCTTCCAGTGGATGTTCCGGTTTCTGCATGTGCAATTAGGCATGCACACCGTGATTCTGGCGCATGTAGCGTTTTCGCTGTCTTATGTGGTGATTGTGGTGATGGCGCGGTTGCGCACATTCGACGCCTCGCTGGAAGAAGCGGCGCAGGATCTTGGGGCCACCGAGTGGCAGGCCTTTCGCACGGTGACTCTGCCTGTTTTGGCACCGGGAATTGCGGCGGCGGCGCTGTTGGCGTTTACTACTTCATTCGACGACTACGTGATTACCAGCATAGTGGCTGGAGTGGATTCTGAAACGCTGCCGATGGTGGTCTATGCGATGGCCCGGCGCGGCGCCAATCCAGTATTAAATGCGATCTCGACCTTGATCGCCGCCGCCTTGGGTGCGCTGATTCTGTTTTCCGAAAGGCTGCGGGAATCATGACGCGGCGCACGTTGTTTCTGATGGGTCTGCCCGGGGCGGCGGGTTGTTCGCGCGGAACGCAAAAGCGGTTGAACGTCTTCAACTGGTCGAGCTACGTCGCGCCGAATACGATTCCTGATTTCGAAAAAGAGTTCGGTGCGCGGGTGCGGTATGCGGTGTATGAGAGCAATGAAGAGATGCTGGCCCGGGTGATGAGCGGGAACTCGGGCTGGGATGTGGTGTTTCCGACGAACTACTTCATTGAACCCATGCGCGAGACGGGGCTGCTGGCGGAGCTGGATCATCGGCGTCTGCCGAATTTGGGACAGCTCGACGGACCGTTTCAGAGCCCGTCCTGGGATCCGCGGTTGCAGTGGGGCGTTCCTTATATGTGGAACGCCACCGGCATCGCCTACAACAAGAAGCTGGTGCCCGCTCCGGCGGCGTGGAGCGATCTGTGGAGTCCGGCGCTGGCCGGACATATGACGATGCTGGACGATCCGGTAGATGTGTTTGCCGCTTGTTTGATGAAGCTTGGGTTGCGTGCGAACTCGCGCGATTCCGGCGAGCTGCGCCGCGCGCAGCAGCAAGCAATTGCGCAAAAGCCGCTGCTGCGCGCATATTTAAACGCCGAAGTGCGGGATCAGTTGGTATCGGGCGATGTACTGGCGGCGCAGTTGTGGTCCACCACGGCGCAGCAGGCCATTGACGCCTCGCCGCAGATCGATTTCGTGTATCCGCGCGAAGGGTTCGCGGTTTATCCGGATAATGCCGTGATTCTGCGGGAAAGCCCGCGAAAAGAATTGGCGCATGAGCTGCTGAACTATCTGTTGCGTCCTGAAGTGGCCGCGGCCATTGTAGTGGCTGCACGAACGGCTACCGCGAACGGCGGGGCTCGTGCGTTCCTGCCGGAGGACATCCGGAATAATAAGACGCTCTATCCGTCCGCGGAAGTGATGCGGCGCGGGGAGTGGTCGCAGGCGGCTACGCCGGAGATTCAGCGGTTGCGCGACCGGCTTTGGACTGAGGTCAAATCGTCGTAGATTGAATTATGCTTCTTGCCTTGATGCTGCTCGCGGGCGCGCCGGACTGGGTTCCGATGCGCTGGACCTCGGCTGATCCAAAATCGTTGGAGTTGGTGAAGGGCACCGCTATCAATTGCCTTTTGCTGGAGCGTGCCCAGTGGTCACCGCTGTTTGTCAATGCAGCCGCTGAAATTGGCGTTGCGACGCTCGGAGTCGTGCGACCGGGCGCGAGTTCGGTGGATGGCGCCATCAATGCCAAGTTGAACGGCGTGGTGCTGGAAGGCGATTTCGATCCGGCGGTGGCGCAGAGAATTCGCGGACGCCTGGACGATTCCCGGCTGGCGGTGGTGGAGCTTCCGATGCGCTCGCGGATGCGCTTGGATTCGAGCGATCCGGTAATCGGCACCTTTCAGGGTGTCTGGCCGGGAATCCGAATAGAGGTAGACGGCGCGGCCAAGGCGGCACCCAGCGGCGCTCCGTGGATCGATACCAACATGGGCTTTTTGCGGTTCGTCCGCGCGGTTAGCTCGTCCACCATCTGGATTGGGAATCTTCCGCAGGAGAAGACCGTCATAAAGGCGGAACGATATCTGCAAGTGATCTGTGATGCGGCAGTGGTGGGCGCGCGGTGGGTAGTGGCGCTGGATGCGGATCTGACAAGGCGCTTGTTTGCTAGAGAGCCGGGGGCGTTGGAGGATTGGAGGCGGATCACGCAGCAGCTTGCGTTTTTTGAATCTCACCGCGAGTGGCGGAATCTGCAACCTGCCGGGCAATTTGCTTTGGTGCAGGATGTGGGCACTGGCGGGCTGATGTCGGGTGGGATTCTGGACATGATCGCCGTCAACCATACGCCGGTTCGCGCCGTACCTAGCCTGAAACTCACGGGCGCTGCGTTGGAAGGCTCGAAAATGGCGGTGAACGTAGATCCAGGCTCGCTTTCCGGTGAACAGAAAGAGGTTCTGACGCGCTTTACCCGCGGCGGGGGGACCCTGCTGACTGCGCCCGCGGGATGGCAATTCCCTGCCCTCAAGCCGGGCCAGATCACGCTTGGGAACGAGGACGTGAAGGTTCTGGATGAGATCTGGAAAGAGATGAACACCATGACCGGCCGCCGGAATCTCGGGGCGCGGTTGTTCAATGTCTCGAGTATGCTCTCCAGCTTGTCACAGACTAACAATGGAAGAAAGATGGTGCTGCAACTGGTAAATTATTCAGATTTCCCGGCGGAAGCGGTGACGGTTCACCTGCTGGGAAAGTTTCAGCGCGCCAGGCTCTATTCGCCCGGCAATCCGGTGAAGATCATCCCCGTTTACGACAACGACGAAGGTACTGGAATCGATATCGATAAGATTGGGGTCTCGGCGGCGTTGGTTCTGGAATAGCGTTACATTTGTAATATCGATTCGTCTAACATCACCGTGAGGTTCTGTGCCAAAGATTCGCCTGTTGATCCCCGTTGCTTTTCTTGCGCTGCCGCTGGCGGCGCAGTCCATGAAACCTGGTTTCGATGTAAACGCGATCAATACGAAAATTGATCCGTGTGTGGACTTTTATCGGTACGCCTGCGGCAACTGGCTGGCGAACAATCCGATCCCGGACGATCAATCCACTTGGGGGCGGTTCAGTGAATTGCACGAGCGCAACCAGCGGATTCTCAAGGACATTCTGGAAACCAGTGCCGCCAAAACTATACGGTCGGCGGCCGAGGTCAAGATTGGGGATTACTACGGCGCTTGCATGGATGAACGCGGAATCAATGCCAAGGGTACGGCTCCGCTGAAACCGGAGATCGACCGAATCAATGCTCTGCGCGATAAGGCGGGGTTGGCGGCGGAAGTGGCCCGGCTTCAACGGCTGGGCGTGAATGCGTTGTTCCACACGGAATCGGCGCAGGATTTGCGAAACGCATCGGAAGTGATTGCGGA
>JANXXV010000387.1 GCA_025350445.1 Bryobacteraceae bacterium
GGAGTTGGGACCACAACTTACGCTCGCTGTTTCGCCGGCTTGATCCGTCGCTCTGGAAATCCTGCGGAAACAACCCGGTGCTGATGCTGGGACGCGTGCAGCAGAAGGCGCTCGAAAGGGCGGCGGCCGATCCGCGGTTTCTAGGGTTGTACCGGCGCGCTTGCGAACGTTACGACAGTTACATTGACATTGAACAGGCGGTTCCGACCGATGCTTTGATCGCGTACTTCTCGATGGAGTACGGACTCACCGAATGTCTGCCAATTTACTCGGGCGGACTTGGACTGCTTTCGGGCGATCACATGAAGGCGAGCAGCGATGCCGACATCCCGCTGATCGGGATTGGGCTGCTTTATCAGAAAGGCTATCACCAGCAGTCTTTGAATCCGGATGGCTGGCAGCAGGAACGCTACCCGGTGAACGATTTTTACACGCTGCCGGTGCGCCCGGTGACAGACGCCGGCGGGACCGAGGTGAAAGTGAAGGTCCGGCTGCCTACGGGAGAAGTGACGGTAAAGGTTTGGCACATCGACGTGGGCCGGGTGAAGCTGTATCTGCTGGATACCAACATTCCGGAGAACGAGCGCGACGAGGACCGCGACATCACCGATTCGCTGTATGGAGGCGATCCGCATACCCGGATGCGGCAGGAAATAGTGCTTGGAATTGGCGGCTTGCGGGCGTTGAAAGCGCTGCAACTGGAGCCCACCGTCTTCCACATGAACGAAGGCCACTCCGCGTTTCTGGCCATCGAACGGATTCGAGTCTTAATGCAGGAACATTCGCTCGATTTCGACGAAGCGCTGGACGCAAGCAGGCGCAATAATGTTTTCACCACGCACACGTCGGTACCGGCGGGCATCGATCTTTTCGACGCCGGCATGATGTTCGACTACTTCAACGAGTATTGTAAGAACAGCGGATTGCAGATGGATCAACTGCTGTCTTTGGGGCGTTGGAACCCGGGCGACAACCAAGAGCGCTTTTCGATGGCGATTCTGGCATTCAAGACGTCGTCGTACAGGAACGCGGTGAGCCGGATTCATCGCGAAGTCTCTCAAGATATGTGGCAGGGCCTATGGCCGAACCTGCCGGTGAATGAGATTCCAATCACATCGGTAACAAACGGGGTGCATCTTCCCACCTGGTTGAACGGGGATCTGGCGATGCTTTACGACCAGTATCTGCAACCCGACTGGCGGGAGCGTTATCCCGATCCGAAGATCTGGGAACTGGTACTGGACATTCCCGATCCGGAGCTTTGGGAGGCGCACCGGCGGCGAAAACGGCGGCTGGTGGCCTTTGTAAGGGAGCGCGTGGCCGCGTTTGCAATCGCGCGGAAGGCTTCGGCGACGGAGATTAAACGGCTATCGGACGTGCTGGATCCGGACGCCTTCACCATCGGATTTGCCCGCCGGTTTGCTACCTACAAGCGGGCCACGCTGCTATTCCGGGACGTCGCCCGGCTGAAGAAGCTGCTGAACAATCCGGATATGCCGGTGCAGATCGTGATTGCCGGCAAAGCGCATCCGAAGGACCATCCGGGAAAGACGCTGATCCGCGAAATTGTACAGTTGTCGAGAGACCCTGCTTTTTCCAAGCGGCTCATTTTTTTGGAAGATTACGGCATTGAAGTTGCCCGCGATATGGTGCAGGGTGTGGATCTGTGGCTGAACACGCCGCGGCGCGGGGAAGAGGCGTGCGGGACCAGCGGCATGAAGGCAGGCCTGAACGGTGTTTTGAATTTAAGCGCCCTTGATGGGTGGTTCGACGAGGCGTATGAGATCTCCGGCGGGTGGGCGATTGGAGACCGGGTGCCATACAGCGAAGACCAGGACGAGATCCACTCCAGCGCGCTCTACTCCCTACTGGAAAACGAAATTGTGCCGATGTATTATGCACGCGGTGAAGACCGGCTTCCATACGAGTGGGTCCACCGGATGAAGCAATGTCTGCTCAACGTCAGCCCGCAATTTAACTGCCAGCGAATGGTGGGCGAGTACATGACGGAGTTATACGAGCCGGCGCATGCGGCGTTTTCCGAGGTGCGGAAGAATAATTTTGAAGAGGCGCGGCGCAAGGCCAAGTGGCAGGCGAACATCAACCAGGTGTGGGGCCGGGTGAAGTTTGTGGATCTAGGTCCTGAGCCTGACGCGTCGGTGGTTAGCGGGACGGCAATCACTATGAAAGCTTCGGTGGATCTGGCGGGTCTGACGCCGGTCGACGTTCAAGTGGAAGCGGTGGTGGGCCGAGTGGGAATCTCGGGCCAGCTTGAAAGTGCCGAAGTCATGACACTGCCATCGGTGGAACAGGCGGGATCGGTTTATGTGTTTCAAAAAGAGTTTACGCCGCACCAGACCGGGCGGTTGGGGTACACACTTCGCATCAGCTCCAACCATTTCACCAATCCGTTGACGCGGCCATGCAATTCTCTACTAAAATGGGGATTAGACTAATTGGTGTTTGAGGATCGTATCGGCTACGATTGTATTTCGCCAGTGACCTCTCTCTCTTCCGTTTACAACTCCAAGGAGCTTCACCCATAGCCATGGATGACGATCGCAAGTACCGGCAACACGGGTACCAGGACACTGACCGCAAACCGAGCGGACAAAATGGAGATAACCGGCCCCGGCCGCCGCAAGGTCCAAGGACTTTGCAAGACCCGGCGGGTCCGCGCTTGCCGCGGCTTGTGCAGAGCGTGGCGGCCTCGCGGTGTTACAACTGCGCCACGACACTGCCGAATGGAACGGATTTCAAGGGAAAGTGTCCGAAGTGCGCCGCGGAGTTGCACTGCTGCAAACAATGCGCTCACTTTGAGCCTTCCACGCGGTTCCAATGCCTGAAGCCGGTACCGGCGCGGATACCTATCAAGGATCAGGTGAACGAATGCGAGTTATTCGGCGCGCGGGTGACGGTTTCGCGGGACGGGCACACACCGCCGCCGGTGGTGCATGCCCCGTCGCCTTCGCAGGTGCGCAGCCCTAGCGACGCGCGGGCGGCCTTCGATAACTTGTTTAAGAAATAGCCGCTGGAAGGCTACCGCCGGCCGGTGATTCGTTTCACAGCCTGAAAGAACGCTATCTTGCGATCCGTGTCGAGGCCCCATTTCACTGGCGGAGACTGGTAGCCTTCCGGGTCGAAGTAACCCCATGAGCAATACTCGCCGATCGCGGCGATCATGTTGTTCATCGGCTTATCGAAATCAAAGTGGTCGTCTTCGTTGAAT
>JANXXV010000412.1 GCA_025350445.1 Bryobacteraceae bacterium
AGGTTGAGCGATTTGATGAGGCGCGTTACCCGGTGCACGAAGAGATCGCCCGCGATGCCGCCGGAGTAGTCCCAATAGCGGCGCCAGCGGAAGAAACGTTCCGGATCCCAAGGGCGCTTCGGTGTGCTGCCGAGCCATGCCTTCCAATCGAGATTCACGCCGGGTTTCGCGTCGGCGTCAATCGGGTACGACGGGGCGGCCCAGAAATCGCCTTTGTGATTGCGCGAGTAATCGATCTGCGCAAGGACCACTTTGCCCAGCGCTCCTTCTTTGATGAACTTGTTGGCAGTGATGTAGGAATCGTCGGAGGTGCCCTGCACGCCAACCTGCATCTTCACCTTGCCGCCGTGGATTTTGGCGACCACGCGCTTGGCCTGTTCCACTGTGCGCGTCATCGGCTTCTCGCAGTAAATGTGCTTGCCGGCGTCGGCGGCATCGAGCGTCATCTGGCAATGCCAGTGCTCCGGCGAGGCAACCAGGACGTAGTCGATGTCCTTGTTGCCGAGCATCTCATGATAGTTTTTGTAAGGCTTTCCGCCCGTGAGCTCGACCGCCTGGTCGCGCCGCTTGTCGTAGACATCGCAGACGGCAATGGTTTCGACGTTGTCGTTTTCCTTATTGCGCTTCAGTGCGCGCATGTGGCCCATGGCTTGGCCTCCGCATCCGATTACGCCGACGCGGAGCCGCTCATTAGCGCCTTTGATTTCCGAATAACTGCGGGCGGTGGTGGTGGTCAAAACGGCGGCCGCGGAAGCGCCGAAAAATTCTCTGCGGGAAACAATTGCCATGGGTAGATTGTAGCTCCGGCGGTTAGTAGAATGCTGCGTTGAGAATCGCCATAGCTGCGATGGCAGCAGTTTCGGCGCGGAGAATCTGCGGGCCGAGGGAAGCGGACGTCCAGCCGGCGGTGCTTGCGGCGGAACGCTCAATGTCGGTCCAGCCGCCCTCCGGGCCTACCAGTAGCGCAACGGTTGCGGGTTTGTGGACCAGCGCTGCAAGGATGGGAATGCCTGTGCGGGCTTCATCCAGGAACAGGCGTGCGCTGGATTCCTGCTTCAGCGCTTCGGCGAATTCGACCGGGGCGGTGACTTCTGGAAGCGTGGCTCGGCGGGATTGCTGGCTGCTTTCGAGCACGATGCGCCGCCAACGGGTGAGCCGCTTTTCGACCGCGCGTTCCAGCCCGCGCTCGCTGCGGATGGCTTCCACGGGGACGATGACGGAGACGCCGAGTTCGGTTGCTTTCTCTAGTATCGTCTCAAAGTGATCGAACTTGATGAGGGAGGCGAGGAGGGTAACGTGGACCCGCGGCTCAGTGGATGAAAGCTTTTCCAGGGTACGGAAGACGATCCGCTCTTTGCGGGCCGTTTCGATCTCGGCGAGGTAGACGTGGGTGTTGTCGGAGATTTCGTATTTTTGACCAACCTCGACACGGAGAACGTGCGAGAGATGGCGCGCTTCCTCGCCGTTGAGTTCGGCGCGGTGGTTGTGTACCTGGTCTACGAAGAAGCGTCGCCGGGCCATGTAGTTACTTTAGCGTGGAGTGGCGGGCCGTTGGGCGCGTTTTCGCGCTTTGGGATTGTGTAGGAGCGCAGTAGACCTTGCGGGCAATGTCCGGACTCTGGTGGTTTGACTGATGGTTTGTACAGTGCGAAGGTCGAGTTGTGAACCTTCAGTGCCAACTATCGATAGAGAGGTTTAGGATCACCTTCTTGAAGCGCGTTTCGAGGCTTGGCCGAAGGTGGCGGTAAAACCGATAATGCGGGGTTCTCCAGTTGGCGTTCAAGAGACAATTAGGCGCGCTGATTCGGATGGAAGGGGGACCGCCGTGAGTAAGATTCAAACATATGAGCGAGTAGCTCAGAGGGTGGGAGTTCCAAGAACACTTTCGAACGACAGCGAATACCGGCACACACTGGGGATCATTCGTGAACTTATGCAGAAGGGCGAGTCGATCAGTGATGTAGAAGCCGATCTACTGGAAACCTGGGCGCAACTTGTGAGCAAGTACGAAGAGGACATGTCGCCGCCAGGGGATGTCAATCCGGTAGCAATGATCAAGTTCCTTATGGCGCAGAGAGACCTGGAAAATGTTGATTTGATTCCGGCGATATTCTCCAGCCCTTCCAACGCCTCCGATGTGCCAAGCGGTAAGAGAGCCATTAGCAAGGCTGTGGGTGTTAAGTCGGCAAAGTATTTTGGATTGCCGATTGAGTACTGGCTGACGCAACCGGGCGATAATAACGGTTCATGATTGCACACCTGCGCGGCACGCTGCTTGAGAAGACTCCGAACCAGATCATTGTGGACGTCCAGGGCGTGGGCTACGACGTGATCATCCCCGTCTCCACGTTCTCCGCCCTGCCCGATACGGGCGCCGAAGTGCGGCTGCGCATCCATACGCATGTGCGTGAAGATGCAATCGTATTATTCGGATTCCATTCGCCGGCGGAGAAACTGCTGTTTGAGAAGTTGATCTCGGTAAGCGGCATCGGCCCGAAGCTGGGAATCACGATACTCTCCGGGCTGGCGACAGCCGACTTAGTCAGTTCCATCCGGAATGGGCAGGTGGATCATCTGGTGCGGATTCCCGGCGTAGGGAAGAAGACCGCGGAACGCATGGTGCTGGAACTGCGCGACAAGCTTGATAACGTCTCAGTTGGATTGCCAGCCTCGTCGGAGGAGCGGGCCGCGCCGGCGATGACGGAGATTGAACAGGACGTGCTTTCCGCGCTGATCAATCTGGGATGCAACCGTCCGTCGGCCGAAGCCGCGATCCGCAAGGCGAAGGCGGGCGGCATCGGGGTGGAGTTCGAGCCGCTGTTCCGGAGATCGCTCGAACTGGTACGGTAAGCTTAGAGCTTCATGCCGGAATCAGGAATTATTTCAGCGTCTGCGCAGGAGGAAGAACGGCAGTTTGAGGCCAGTCTTCGGCCGCGGCGACTGGAGGATTTCACCGGCCAGACCAAGCTGAAGGAAAATCTTTCTATCGCGATTGAAGCGGCGAAGCAGCGGGGCGAGGCGCTGGATCACGTGTTGTTATACGGTCCGCCAGGGCTGGGAAAAACCACGCTGGCCACGATCATTGCGAACGAAATGGGAGTTGCGTTCGATCAAACCTCCGGCCCCATTTTGCAAAAAAAGCTGGACCTGACCGGCATCCTGAGCAACATTCGATCGCAACAGGTCTTCTTCATTGACGAGATCCATCGTCTGTTAAAAGACGTGGAAGAGATGCTGTATTCGGCGTTGGAAGACTTCCGCGTGGACATCATGATCGGCTCGGGTCCGGGAGCGCGCACACACACGTTGGACGTGAAGCGGTTCACGGCCATCGGCGCCACCACACGCCAGGGCCTGCTGAGCGCACCGCTTAGGGGCCGTTTCGGGTTGGTGCTGCGGCTGAATCATTACGACGTTCCGGAGTTGCAAAAGATTGTGTTGCGTTCAGCGCCCATGCTATCGGTTACTATCGATGCGGACGCTGCCGAAGAAGTGGCGCGGCGCAGCCGCGGGACACCGAGGATCGCGAACCGTCTGTTACGGCGCGTGAGGGATTACGCGCAGGTTCGCGCGGACGGCCACGTCAGTCTCACCGAAGCGAAGATTGCGCTCGATCTGCTGGAAGTGGATCGCTTTGGGCTGGACGAAATCGATCAGAAGATTATGCAGACGGTGCTGGTGAAATACGGCGGCGGACCCGTGGGGCTGAGCACGATTGCAGCTTCCATTGACGAAGAAGCTTCCACGATTGAAGAGGTCTATGAGCCATACCTGATGCAACTGGGGTTCATCGACCGCACTCCGCGCGGCCGTGTGGCAACCGACCGGGCCTTCGACTATTTCAAAGTACCGAAGAGGCCGCGCGGGGCGTTGCAGGACAACCTGTTTTGAAGACGATCTACCTGGCGCTGGGAACGAATATGGGCGACCGGGAACAAGCGTTGCAAACCGCGATCGACAACCTGCACAGCGCCGACCTGCGAATCGGACGGCTTTCCTCCGTATACGAAACCAGCCCACAGGAATTGACTTCGCAGCCCTGGTTCCTAAACATGGTGTTGGAGGCCGAGACATCGCTATTTCCGATCCGGCTGTTGGGAAGGGTGATGAATGTAGAACGAAAGATGGGCCGCAAACGCTTGGTCGCGAAGGGGCCCAGAGTGATCGATATCGATATTCTCTTTCACGGAAACGCGGTTGTGAACACGCCGCATCTGAACATTCCGCATCCGGGAATTGCATCGCGGCGGTTCGTGTTGGAGCCGCTTGCCGAGCTTGTGCCCGATATGCGCCATCCGGCGACTCAGCGTACGATTCGCGAAATGCTTCTGGGAACGGCTGGCCAGATCGTTAAGAGATCGGCATTCCGGCCGGAGATCCCGGATCGATGACGTTACGGACGGGAAAGACAGGCGCGCAGCATCCACGCCATCTTATTGTGTTCTTCCAGTACGCGGGTGAGGAAGTCCGCGGCGTCCGCGGCATCGTACTTTTTGTCGGCTTTTTCAATGTCCTTGCGAAGCGCGCGAACGATCGTCTCATGGTCCCCGAGGAGATCTGAAATCATCTCGTCTTCGCCCGGGTGCTTGCCCGGCGACTCTTTGAGCCGTGACGATTGCACGTATTCGGCCATCGTGCCGCTGGCGAAACCGCCAAACTGACGGGCATTCTCGGCCACGTCATCCATAATCCCGTCCAGTTGTTCGTACTGCTTTTCGAAGAACAGGTGAAGGTCGTGGAACCGCGGCCCCATCACGTTCCAGTGATAATTTCGCGTCTTGGTATACAACAGAAATTCATCGGCCAGCAGGACGTTCAGCGTCTCCACAATGCCGGTGCGTTTGTCGTCATCCAGTCCTACGTTCAGCTTCTCGGGTGTCAGCGGGCCCGCGTTTTTCGATTTTGCCATCTTTG
>JANXXV010000426.1 GCA_025350445.1 Bryobacteraceae bacterium
GATTCCAGATCGGCGCTGTGTTGTTTCTGCCGTTCCTGGTTATTGACCTCGTCATCGCATCCGTGACGCTCTCAGTCGGCATGGTTCAGTTGCCGCCGGTAATGTTGTCCGCGCCGTTCAAGATCCTGCTGTTTGTGCTGGTTGACGGTTGGAATCTGGTGGTCGGTTCGCTGGTAAAGAGCTTCTACTGACATGAACCAGCAACTTGCCGTCCAGGTCTTCCGCGAAGCGCTCATGACTACGTTCTGGCTGAGCCTGCCCCTTCTCGCGATAGGTTTCATCGCCGGGGTCGTGATCAGTCTGGTCCAAATCGTCACCTCTATCCAGGATTCGGCCTTTTCCACAGTTCCACGCCTGGCGGCGTTTCTGGTAGGAATTCTGGTCTTCCTTCCGTGGATGCTGATGAAGATGATCGCCTACACGACCATGGTCTTCGGAGACTTCAGCCGCTATGCCAAATGAGCTGACGTTCTCCCTGTCGACGCTCTACAGCTTCTTGCTGGTGCTGGCCCGCATCTCCGCCGCGCTGATCTTCGTCCCCATCCCCGGAGCGAAGAACACCCCGGATGTTCCGAAGATCGTCTTCTCCGTTTGCGTAACTCTTGCGTTGCTGCCCTCCTGGCCAGCGCCGCCCGATCCGAATCCCGGAGTCGGGTTGCTCACCGCATGGCTTCTTTCCGAGGCGGCCTTCGGTCTCACCGTCGGCCTGGCAGTGACATTCCTGGCCGAGGCCTTTATCCTCGCTGCGCAGATTCTTGGATTGCAGGCCGGATATTCCTATGCCTCAACCATCGATCCTACGAACCAGACCGACATCGGCGTGCTACAGATAATAACTCAACTGATGACGGGCTTCCTGTTCTTCGCCTTTGGCCTGGATCGACAGATCATCCGCATCTTCGCCCATAGTCTGGAGGTGTACCCCCCTGGGACATTCCATATCAATCAATCGATCGTGATTGCCATGCAGCGCCTCGGTTCCGCCATGTTTTCCACCGGTTTGCGGCTGGCCATGCCAGTCATCGCGCTACTGATGCTGTTCGATCTCTCGCTGGCGCTGCTCGGGCGTATCAATGCACAGTTGCAATTGTTGTCGCTGGCGTTTCCGGTGAAAATGCTCGGGGCCTTGGCGGCCCTCGCCGGAATGGCCACATTGCTGCCCGCGGTCTTTGAAAAGAGCGCGCACCAGACGTTCTCGATGCTGACAGGCTTATTCCCTTAACGTGTCCGGAAACGGCCAAAAATCAGAGCAGCCTACTCAGCGAAGGCTGCTGAAATCCCGCGAAGAGGGACAGTTCGTTAGCAGCAGGGAATTCGTTGCCGGCACGCAGTTTCTCGCTTTCGTCTTTGTTCTCATCACTTACAGCAACGAATGGTTCTCCGCGCTCCGCCAGATCATGCGGCACTTTCTAAATGCGGCTTTTCACGGAGAACTTACGGCACTTACGCTCACCAATTACGTGAGGGATCTCGTATTACCGAATTTGTCTATGTTGTTGATTGGGGCCGGCGTTCTGCTGGGCGCGAGTCTGGCCGCACAGGTAGCCACCACCCAGCTTGGTTTCGCGTTCAACAAACTAGCTCCGGACTTCTCCCGCCTCAATCCCGCCAGCCGGATCAGGAATCTGCCCAGCCAGAACTTGCCCGCGGCGATGCAAGCGCTAATGCTGCTCCCCATCTTCTTGCTTACGGTTTACCTGGTGGTCAACGCCAGGTTGGCCGAGTTCCTAAGCCTACCCCTCGGCAGCACCGAAGCCGGTGCCATGCATGTTGCCGCCGCTCTCGAAAGCCTCCTGTGGAGAGCGGCCATGGCCTTCTTCCTCTTTGGTTGTGTGGACCTGTTTCGCCAGAAGCGGAAGCACAACAACGAACTGAAGATGACCAAGCAGGAGATCCGCGACGAGCACAAGGAAGTCGAAGGCAACCCGCAAGTCAAGATGAGGATCCGCAAGCTCCAGCGGGATATGCTTCGCCGCAACATGATGAAGGAGATCGCGACAGCCACCGCCGTCATTGTGAACCCCACCCACTACGCCGTTGCGATCAAATACCAGGTTGACTCCATGGCCGCCCCCACTGTAGTCGCGAAAGGTAAGAATTATCTGGCACTCCGCATCCGGCAGCGGGCGTTGGATCACCAGGTGCCCATCGTTGAGAACGTCGCGCTGGCGCAGGCGCTCTACAAATCCGTCGAAGTCGGCCAGGAAATTCCGGCGCACCTCTACCGGGCCGTCGCTGAAATTCTGGCGTACATTTTCAAGCTCATGAACGGCAAACTGCCGGGACAAGGGTAACCGATGGCAGCCCCCGGGACACAAATCGTACCATCGGCGCAGCAGGGAAAAGCGAAGGCGGCCTCGCCCCCCTTCAGTATCCTGGGGCTCATTCGCCAGGCTCCGTGGAACGAGCTAAGCGTCCCTATCGCCGTGCTCGGCATCATCTTCGCGATGATCACGCCGCTGCCGTCATTCCTGCTCGATGTGCTCATCAGCACCAACATTACGCTCTCGGTAATCGTGTTGCTGGTTTCGATGTACATCATCAAGCCGGTGGATTTCAGCGTTTTCCCCACCACCCTACTCCTGTTAACGCTATTCCGCCTGGCGCTGAACATCTCCTCGGCCCGGCTAATCCTGCTCAACGGAAATTCAGGCACCTCGGCCGCCGGCGAAGTGATTGAGGCGTTCGGAAACTTCGTGGTCGGAGGCAACTACGCCATCGGCGTGGTGATCTTCCTGGTGTTGATCGCGATTCAATACGTCGTCATCAACCACGGCGCTGTCCGCATTTCCGAAGTCACCGCCCGATTCACCCTGGACGCCATGCCAGGCAAACAGATGTCCATCGACTCGGACCTGAACGCCGGCCTCATCGATGAAATACAGGCCCGCACCCGCCGCAAGATGCTTTCCGCCGAAGCTGAGTTCTACGGCGCCATGGACGGAGCCTCGCGGTTTACCCAGCGCGATGCGGTGGCCAGCATTCTCATTACCTGTATCAATATCATCGCCGGTTTCCTCATCGGTGTTCTGCAGCATGGTATGGATCTGAAGCGCGCGCTCGAAACCTACACGGTACTGACCATCGGCGACGGCCTGGTAACCGTGATCCCAGCGCTGATGATCTCCATCTCGGGCGGTCTGATTGTCACCCGCGCCAGCTCGGAAACGCAGATCAGCACCGAGTTCGTGAAACAAGTCTTCACCAAGCCGCAGCCGCTATTGCTCACCTCCGGGGTTCTGTTCGCGCTCGCTATGTTTCCGGGCTTGCCGATGATTCCCTTC
>JANXXV010000465.1 GCA_025350445.1 Bryobacteraceae bacterium
CGAACCAGACCATCGGCGGCTTAAGCAACGACTGCACCCTATGCTCGCGCGGAAGCACTAACGCATTGCAGCGCTCGTCATCGACACTTTCAAAGTGGCAATCGAAGCTCGGCAAGCTCGCCGGGAGCACGGCGCCAAGCCAAAGACACCTTGGCTGCGGATTTGGCTGAACTCTAAATCTTGCATCAAAGCGGCCGCCAGAGCCGGCCAGGCGCAGCCGTGTTCTCAAACTCCCCGAACTCGATAGTCCTGGGGGTCAAAAAATTAGCTTGGCCGCGAATTGGATTAGTCGCGGCGTGTTCGCCTGGCCCCCGATGATTCCGAAGGTGGTCGGGTTATTAATATTCGACGCAGGTCCGCTGAAGACAACCTGATTGAAAACGTTGTAGAACTCGCCGCGGATCTGCAGATGCAGACTCTCGGTCAAACTGGTGGTCTTGAAGATAGAAAAATCGTCGTTTGAGTAGAACGGTGTTCGTACGTTCGGCAGGCGCGGAGGAGCGGTCCCAAACGTATAAGGCGCCGGCTGCCGGAACGCGTCGATATTGAGATATCGGTCGCGTGCAGGATCGAAGTTGCTGATCGGGACAGAACTCCGAACGTTGGCTGAAACCCAGTCCGGACGATTGTTACCGCCGAACAAAGGGATTTGTCCGCCGCCGCCAACTCCGAGAGGGGTGCCGCTGCGGAAGGTTTGAATCCCGTTCATCTGCCATCCGGAAACAATTTTGTCGATCACAGGGTTCACGCCGCCAAGAAACTTTTTGCCGCGCCCCACCGGCAGTTCATAGTTCCAGGACATTATGAAGATATGCGTCTGGTCGCCGGAAGTCACGGATTTTTCCAGCTTGCGGTTGAACGTGTTGATCCCCTTGGCGCCGCCGCCGCCGCCCGTATCTCCGAAGATGTCGCCGCCCGGAAATCCGATATTTTTCGCTAGTGTGTAGGCGCCTAAGAACGACAACCCCGACGAATACCTCTTCTGCAATCGCATTTGCAGGGCGTTATAAAAGTTGTATCCGGTAGGCTGATACATATCGTCGATGTTGGTGTATTGCGGGTAATTTCGCAGCGCTTGTGCGACTGAGCCGGTGAAGCCCGCGTACGGTTTAGCAATGCCCGCCGCGATAGCCTGCGGAGAGTTGATATCCGCCAGCAGGACTTGACCGAGGCTCAAGTACCTGGGATTGACTTGGTTTACATCTTCCAGGCCCGTCCACGTTCCGTTGGACTTCGATCCAACATACGCCAGATCGAGCATGATTCCGAAGGGCAGCTCGCGTTGAATGTCGAGCGTGAAGCTCTGCAAAGTGGCGGGCCTGTTGGAATTGCTATTGATCAGGCTGACACTGCCGTTATTGTTTAACGCCGGATCGTAAATGGGCGGAGTTCTAGGATTTGCCGGGAAGCCCGTTTGCAGGTTGAACGCCGGAGTGATGCCCTGGTTCGTAGATGTGTACGAGGGCTGAAGTCCGAATCCGGAACACCAATAATTGCAGCCGTTGAGACGTCCAACGGAAGTCTGAATGCGGAAGATTCCATATCCAGCGCGGATCACAGTCTTGTTATTCAGACTATAAGTGAGCGCAAATCGCGGCGAGAACGACTTGTGGTAGCTACCGAAGATGTTGTCTGTTCCCGTGCGCCCGTCTCCGGTGCCCAGGAAAACCAGAGCGCCGGGCCTGCCGCCTGCGCCCGGATTGGGCCGATTCAAGTCCAGGAAAGAAATTGCGCCCTGGTCCTCCGTGGCATAGATGGGAAGCTCGTATCGAAGGCCGATGCTCAAATTCAGACGCCGTCCCAGCTTGATCACATCTTCCGCATAGGTCGCAAAGAAGTCATCCTTGAAGTGACGGAGAGGAGCCGGTACCGCGGCGTTGGCCGAGTACACCTCACCCAACAGGAAACTGGCGAACGGGTTACCGTTCTTGGCGAAGTCCGGGCTGTTAGGCTGAGAAGTCGACAGCGCATTGAAGTTGAATGTGCCGCCCTCGTTGCGGCGGTCAAGCACGGTCATTTTGCGCCGCCGGTACATGAAGCCGAACTTAAGCTGATGCCTTCCCTTCACCCAGTTCAGATCGTCCGCGCCGCTCCAGTTCTGGAAGAACTGCGGGTCGGTTCCATTGTTGTTGGAGTTACCTAAACCAGCGTAAGAGGTTGGCCCGGCAAAGTTGAGAATCGGAAATCCGTGCGAGGTGGAGGGGATGCCGGGAATCTGAAGCACTTTGTTGCCTTCCCGCGGATCGAGTGTCCAGCGGGACCACGTCGGGCTGGTGGGCGTATATCCGAAGCCGATTCGATTCAGCAGCGTCGCACTGATCGTTTGTGTATAGTTCAGACGGTATCCGCTGGCCACCGTGGGCGTGTCCCGAAAGCCCGGATTTAGATCGCCGGCGACCGCTCCGTTAATTTGCGTATTCCCGCGAACCCCCCAGTAAGATCCCGAAATGCGCTGCTTGCTGTTGATCTGATGGTCGATCTTGAGACTCCAATCATCATCCTTACTTGGCTGATTGGAGCGGTTCACATAGTTATTAAAGTACGAGGAGAGATCCGGCGCTGGAATCAAAGGAAGCGTCCGCAGCGCCACACCGCTGAAACGCGATTTCGGAATTTGGTTGCCGGGAAACTGTGTTCGCGTGAAGCCGCCGTTTCCATCAGGCTGAGTGGATGCGGGGTCGAAGATAGGAAACGGATAGTCTGAGAAGTTACCCTCCCGCTGTAGCGCGGTTGGCAGGGAAACCAGCCCGCCGGTGGGAACACCGCCGCGCAATCGGAATCCGGAATACGCGAATTGGAAAAACGTCTTGTCGCGGCCGTTGTATTTCGGAACGATCACCGGCCCGCCAAACGTGCCGCCAAACTCATTCTGCCGGAGCATGGGTTTTGTGGACCCGCTGAAAAAGCTCCGGGAGTCAAACTTGTCGTTGCGCAGAAACTCGAACAGGTCCCCGTGAAATTTGTTGGTGCCCGATTTCAAGGTGAAGTTGAGAACTCCGTAGCCCCCGCCATACTCCGCCGGATACATGGTGTTCTGCACTTTGAACTCCTCCACCGCCTCATAAGGAGGGCTCGCTTCCGCGATGAATCCCGGGGCTCCGATGTTCTGCATGTCAATGCCGTCGATCAGGATTTCCGCGCTGAATCCCGGTGCGCCGTTGATCGACTTCGACCATTGTGTTCCTGTTACGCCTGGTGTAAGAAAGATGAAATTTTCAATTTGGCGCCGGCCTGTGGCACCCGTCGTCGCGGCACCGCCAAGAGAGATCGGCAGATCCAGAATGGTCTTGGTCTGCATCACCGTGCCAATCTCCGCCGACGTAGTCTCAAGCTGCGCGCTGCCGCCAGCCACGGTGACGGACTCGCTCACGTCGCCGACAGCAAGCGTGAAATCCACCGTTGAAACGGTAGCAGTGCTCACCGTCACAGGCTCGCGCAGAACGGTTTTGAATCCGGGGTGTGCCGTGCTGATGCGATACCGGCCGGGTTGCAGACTTGGCGCCAGGTACTCCCCATTCGACGTCGTGGTGACTTGCAGTTCCGCGCCGGTGTCCAAATTCCTGATCGTGACAGCGACTAATGGCACAGGGGATCCACTGGAATCCGCCACTCGACCCGTCAGCCCGCCCAGGCTTCCTTGAGACCAGCCAGGTGTAGCGAACGGCAGCGCGCCCGCTACCAGCACTACTGCGGTCCAAATTAATGGTCGAATATGCGAAAGCCCCAGTCTCATTTAACGTGCCCCTTAGCAAGCCTTCCGCCGGAAGACTTAACGGGGAAACTATATATGTTTTTTCCGCCTGGAGCAAGTCGGTAAATTGAGTAGCTCTCATGGCTCTTGCGCCCCCACGAGATGGCACGATAGACTTTTGCGATGCCCTCGAAATCCCTCCTGCTCTCGCTGATCTGCGTGTCGGCCATGGCGCAGAACCCTGACGCCGCCGCTCTCGATGCGCAAGCCGTAAGCCTGCGGGCGCTGGTGGAACACGCCCTTGCGCTGCCGCTTCATCGAACTGAGGTGAAATTGCAACCGCCGGGTGAAGGTTGGGAAATTGGATATCCGTCGTCGGTTGCCATGGACAAGGCGGGCCTGCTTTACGTGTTGCAACGTGGCGAGAAAGCGGATCCGGTGCTGGTGGTGGATCAGAACGGGCGTGTCCTTCGCTCCTGGGGCAAAGGCATGTTCCAAATTCCGCACAGCATCCGCATAGACCGTGCGGGAAACATATGGACAGTGGACGCCGCCAGTTCCATGATCTTCAAATTCACGCCGATGGGCGAGAAGCTAATGGAGATTTCGGTAGGCGGACAGCCTGCGGGGAAAACAGGCTTCACTGGCACCACCGATATTGCCTTCGCTCCCAACGGACACCTCTTCATCTCCGACGGCTACGGCAATGCCCGCATCCTTGAATACAGTGCCGGCGGCGAGCGATTGCGGGAGTGGGGAAGCCCAGGCACCGGCCCTGGACAGTTCCGCCAGCCTCACGGAATCGCGGTGGATGACAACGGCATCGTGTATGTGGCGGACCGCCAGAATGGCCGTTTGCAACGCTTCAACCAGACAGGGAAGTATCTCGGCGAGTGGACGAATCTGGGAATGGTAACCACGGTGAGCTTCAGCGGCGGCGCACTTTGGATCGGCACCCAGCAACGAAACGAACCCACCGGCGCGACCGGATGGTTGATGAAAATCGATCGGCGTTCGGGGAAGATTCTGGGCCTGATCGACTCGGCGCACGGCCATCATGTGGTGAACGCGACAACAAAGGGTGATCTGCTCTCCGGAGCGAGACCGGGTACGGTCCTGTGGTTCCGCTAGGAAGGAAGACGCGCTGCGCCGAATACAACGCCGTCACACGGATAGAGTGACCGAAGCGCGACGGGAATGTCGCCGGGCCGATACGGTATGCCGGCGCGAACGGTGAGAATCGGCTCAATCAATTTGTCGCCACCGCGGATCTGCTGGTGAGTGTCAGTGAAGCTGAACTGTCCGTTGCGGATGCGAAATTGAAAGACGTCCGCTACTGAGCCTGTGCGAAGCGAGCCGATTGCCGGCTCGCGGCTCAGCACCTTTGCAGGGGCAATAGTTGCCTTCGCGATCACTTCCTTCAGGTTCATTCCGAGGCACAGAAACTTCGACATGGTGAGAGGCATCGTGAGGGACCAGGGTTCGTCCGCGCTGTAGCGATGTAGGTCGGTACTGATGGTGTCCGGCCAGAAATGATGTTCGAAAGCTCGCTGTGCGGTTTCCCAGGCGAAACTGCCGCATCCATGGCCGATATCAAAGATGACGCCGCGATCGCGGGCAATTTTGAGTTCGGGTATGAAGCCTTCCGGTGTGTCCGCAATCATGCCGTTGCCGCGGCCGTGAAAGCAGTGTGTGAGAATATCGCCCGGACTAAGTTGCTTGAGCACGTAGCATTCATCGGCTCCCGCGCTCACATGGGCCATGAGGGGCACGCGCGCTTCCCTAGCCGCTTCCAGGGCGAGGTCGAGCGCCTTGTTGCCGTGGTTGGCGGTCATGGAACCGAGCCGCACTTTCACGCCGACCGCCACATCGCGGTGTTCGTCGATTACCAGTGCGGTTTCTACGGGCCGGGCGTACTTCAAGTCCAAAAGCTCCTCGGCGAATGGCGCCTGCAAGCCTAGAAAAGACACGTGGACGAATGCCAGAATACTTGCGCGGCTTGTCCGGATGGTGGTCTTGCGAAATTCGGGAAAGTTGGCGAACCCAGTGGTCCCCGCGTCGACTGCCGTGGTCACTCCGTGATTCAGTCCGATCTCGGCGTTGATGCCGTAGAGTCCGCCTTCATACCAGTGTCCGTGCAGGTCGATTAGACCAGGACAAACATACGTTCCGTTGGCTTCGCGGATGTCCGGGCAAGCGGTAGTGTCGAGGTTAGGGGCGACGGCTTCTATTCGTCCGGCACGGATGCCCACATCCATGACACCGTCGATGTCTTGCGCGGTATCGATGACGTGACCGTTGCGGATCAACAGGTCGAAGGGTTTTGGTCTATGAGCTTCCACTATTCCTTTACTTTAAGGCGGTGGATGGCGCCGCTGGCGACGGCGTCGTAAAAGGCTGCGATCACGCGGAGCGGTCTGGTGCTTTCCTCGGCAGTAGGGCTGGGGTGGCGGTTCTGATGGATGGCGGCGCAAAGCTCTTCCACTTCCGCGCACATGCCGGCCAGCACTTTCTCGGGATGGGTCTCTGTCGTATAGCTAGCGTGATACCCGCTGCCGGCGGCGGAGCGGTACTCATAACCTTGCCAAGTATGAACTACGATGCTGCCGCGAGTCCCGATTAACTCGAGATCACACACCAGCGGATGGGGTTCAGAGAGTAGACCGAACATAATTTGAGCGCTCTGTCCGCCCGGAAACCCCAACGACATTTGCGCCGAATCCTCGACGGGCTGGCCGAGTAGTTTGTTGCCCGCGTAACCTGAAACAGAGGTGGGTTGCGCGCCGAGGAACCACATTACACGATCGACCAGGTGGACGCCCGACGAGAGTACGGTGCCGCCGCCGGCGGATTCGGGAGTCAGATACCAGCGCGGAGAATTGACGAATCCGAAGTGTTCAAGAATGCAGTCCCGGACCATCACGATGTCGCCGATGCCGCCATCTTCCACGATGCGTTTGGCTTTTCGAATCTCCGGGTAGAAGCGGTGTGTCATACCGACGAGCAGGCGTTTGCCGGACTGCCGCTCCGCCTCGATCATTCGTTCCGCGGCGGCAACTGTTGTCGCGATCGGCTTTTCCAGCAGCACGTGCTTCCCTGCCGCCAAGGCTTCCATGGTTGCTTCGCAATGCAGTGCGGTCGGGGTGCAAATGCTGACGATGTCCAGATCCAAGGCCAGCAAATCCCGATAGTCTGCCAGCCGTTGAATTCCCGCGGATACGGCTTCGAGAACATCAGCCCGCGCTTCCGCCACGGCGACAACCTGAATGCCACACTGCTGGTAAGCTTTTCGATGAAGCTGGCCTGTGTAGCCGAATCCGATCACGCCGGATCGCAGGCCGCTCATTAATTCTTCTCCGCCGCCGCGACGGCTTCTATCAGGCGGGGAGCCAGTGCGGGGAGCGTTCCAATTTCACTGCCCGCGGGGTCTAGGGGATTGGGGAAGGAAACACGGGCTAACCGGTCTGCCCCCGCAGCGAACCTCGCTGCACGTTGGAGTTCCGCTTTCGGGTTACCTCCTGTATATTGCGCGTACCGGGCGGAGTGATATTCAGTGAGCGCCTGCATTAGCGGTTGATACGCGTGTACTGTCCGATTCTGAAACTCGAGGTGCTGCCGCAAGGCCGTCGATGGATTTGCCGCGAGTGCTCTTTCCAGCAAGGTAGTCCCCTTTTGATTCAGATCGGCGGCAATTCGCCAACGGTGCGCCAGGCGGCGGTGAATGTCTCGCCGGTGATTTTGCGAGTCCACGTCAGAGATTCCTGAACCAGTGCGAAGCTGCTGCGTAGGCGCGGTCGCTCGTCAGCGGAAGCCACATCATGGGGCGGCCTTCCTGTGGCGGCCTTGCGGGCGTTTCGGTTAGCTCGGCGGAGAGTTGGTAGTAGCTGGCCATAATCTCGCTGGCTTTTTCACCGTAGAGGAGCCTGCAACCGCAGTGGGAGAGACCGCCGGGTCCGAAGATTTCACCCGGTTGGTTTACTTCCAAAGCATACCGTCTAAACAGTTCGTCCTCCGCTTTATAGGTTGAAGGCGCCTGGAAGAAGCCGGTGGACCGCTGGTTCCAGGAATACCCGGCGTTGATCAGTTCCATCGGTTCCAGAGTTCGTTCGGCGGTTTTTAGTTGCGGACGAACCAAGCCGGCTGGAATAGCAGCAGTCGTGGGAAAATGGACGGTCGAGCTGAGCCGTTTGGCGCATTGGGGCCTTGGCGGAATGTCGAAATCGGCGGCAGGCAGCAGGGTGGGTAGGACCACGAAAGCCAAGTTCAGGAACGTTTGCCGTCGCATTTGTATTATGATATTGCAAATATAACCTCGCACCTGTATCCTTGTCAAGAAGTTATTATTTCTTCGGCAAAGCCGTGAAAGGCCGCCTTGGAGGGCGGCGAATCGAATGGCCATCATGACGGTAAGCGGCCCTATTGAAGCCGCGCAAGCTGGATATACGCTCTCGCACGAACATTTGTTGTGCGACCTCTGGCCGATTGTACGGAACTACGACGGCATTCTGGACGATGAACTGTTAGCGGCTCGAGAGTTGGGGGCCTACCGGCAAGCTGGCGGCCGGACTCTGGTGGACGTTACCAGCGGCGGCCTAGGCCGGAATCCGCTCGCCTTGCGCCGCATTTCCGAAGCTTCCGGCGTACAGGTAGTGATGGGCGCCGCGTGGTACCGCGAAGACGTCTATCCGCGTTGTGTCTATGAACTGGACAGCACTTCCCTGGCCCAACTGATTGTTCAAGAACTGATGGAAGGCGTGGATGGGACCGATGTTCGAGCCGGCGTGATAGGCGAGATCGGTACCGAACGAAAGTTCATCACGCCGGCGCAGGAGCGCGTGTTTCGGGCTTCCGCGCGTGCGTACCTGGCTACCGGAGTGAGTATCATCACGCACACCACCCACTTTGGTGAGTTGGCATTGGAGCAGATTTCGTTGCTGAAGGAAGAGGGTGTCCCCAGCGGCCGCATTATCATCAGCCACCTGGGAGACCGACCGGACTTTGCCCATATTCATGCGATCGCCCGGCAAGGTGTCTTTCTGAGCATCGACAATATCGGTTACCTCGGCGGCGGATATCCGAGCGATGAAGTGCGGGCGGAAAACGTCGACAGCCTGATCCGTGAAGGTTTCCTTTCACAGATTCTGCTGGCGGGCGACATCTGCATGAAGAGTCATCTCCACGCGTACGGCGGCAAAGGATACGACCATGTCCCGCGGTGCTTTCTTCCCTTGCTGAAGAATTTGGGTGTCTCCGAAGAGGCGATTCATGCCATGACTGTCGCCAATCCGGCGCGCGCTCTTGACGCCGAATACGCTGCTGTTGACAGTGGTTGTCATGAAGAAGCGGCTGTGAGGCCTTAAGAATGGGGATCTACGAAGAGTTCGGAGTACGCGCCATCATCAACGCTCGAAGCTTCAGTACCAAGGCGGGAGGCGCCGCGCTGCCGGCCGAGGTCCTGGAGGCGATGCGCCGGGCTGGTGAGAGTTGCGTCCGCATGGACGAACTGCAAGACGCGGCCAGCGGCGTGATCGCAGAGGCTACCGGCGCCGAAGCCGGAATTGTAACCAGCGGTGCATCGGCCGCGCTCACTTTAGGAACCGCGGCCTGCCTCACCGGCTTGGATGTGTCGAGGATGAATCGCCTTCCGGATACGGCTGGCGTGCCCTGTGAAATCGTCGTGCACCGGAGCCATCGCAATGATTATGACCACGCGCTGCTTGCCGCGGGAGCAAAGTTTGTTGAGGCCGGCTTCAGTTACTTCACGTTTCCTTATGAGATTGAGCAGGCGATTACTGAAAATACGGCAGCCCTGTTCTACCAAAGCGGTGGAGAGGGTACGGTTATGCCCCTGGCCGGCTTCGTCCGGATTGCGCATAAGCACGGAAAGCCGGTAATTGTGGACGCGGCCGCCGATCTGCCACCGCAGAGTAACCTGCGCGCCCATATCGAGGCCGGAGCAGATCTGGTTGCCTTCAGTGGCGGGAAGCACCTGCGAGGACCGCAAGCCACGGGAATCCTGTGCGGACGTTCGGATCTGATCCTGTCAGCGGCGCTGCAGCATCAGGACATGGATGTGTTTCCGGCGTCCTGGCCGCTGCGGAATCTCATGGCTGAGGGGAAGCTGACCGGTCCGCCGCACCACGGAATCGGCCGTGGCTTCAAAGTGGGCAAAGAGGAGATCATCGGACTAATGGCTGCGCTGCGCAGCTACGCCCATCGCGACTTTGACGCGGAGCTCGCCGGTTGGAAGTTCGACATGGAAGCGATTGTTTCGGCCGCGCAGGGATTCGCAGGGGTCCATGCGCAGGTGCGATTTCCTCAAGCCGGCGGGAAACTGGTTCCGCATGCCGTAGTGTCGATTGATTCGCAAACCGCGGGGATGTGCGCCAATGCGGTGATCAATGCGTTACAGGATGGAGAGCCTTCTATTTTTGTGTTCGAACATTCCGGTGATGTGGGAAAGATCGTTTTCATGCCGGAAGGCTTGAACCCGGGAGAGGCACAAATTGTAGCCGGGCGGCTACGGGCAATTCTCAAGAGGGAGGGCTAACCGTGCCGCGCGCGTTCCTGTTGTTGGCGGTCATCAGTCTGGGCACGATGGGCGTGACGCACAAGGTAGCGGACCACCGCGGCTGCCGGCCGGAAGGCGTAAATTTCGTTTTGTTTCTGGGAGCCGGGGTAGTGATGCTTGGTGTTACCCTTTGGCGCTTGGGCCCGAGAATTTTGGAGATTGCCCCCGTGGCGGTTCTGACAGCTATGACTTGCGGGTTCCTCTCCTCTGTGGCCATTTTGAGCTTTCAGCACGGCGTTCGATTCGGCAAGATTTCGACGAGTTGGCTGATTATGAATCTTTCCACCGCGCTGCCGACTGTGCTGTCGGTTTTGATCTACGGCGAGGCTGTCAGCGCGCGCCGCGCACTGGGACTGTTTCTGGCAGTGGTGGCATTGTTTATTCTCTGGCTGGAAAGAAAGCGGGAAGAGAGTGCAGGCAGTCTGGCTGTTCCTTCGCAGACCGCTGTAGGGGAACGGTAAGCATGTATATCCGGTACATCGCGATCGCCTTTCTCACGAATGGACTGGGCGCGTTCGGGCTGCGTATTCTGGCTGGAGCAGGACTGGGCAACGTAGATCAGGCCCAATATCTGATGCTGTGGTATCTCGCCGGCCTGCTGCTGGCCTCAGTTGCCTTTTTCCGGCGCTATAGCAGCCCGCAGCCGAATGAACTGGCCATCGGTTCCGGGATGGCCGTTTGCAGCCTTCTTGGGCAGGTTGGGATGATGCTCTCGCTTGCGGGCGGCATCCCCGGATTTGTGGTGTTCCCGGTGGCGACGGGCGGAGGGTTGATTCTGGTTGTGACCGTTGGTGTGCTTCTCTACCGGGAACCGATGGGCTGGCTGGGCTGGCTGGGCATCAGCACCGGCGTTTGCGCCTTGATCCTCTTAGCGCTTCCCGATTGATTGACTAAGGCTGACGATTCCGTCTGAGCGATTTTCCAGGTTCTAGCCGCGTTCTCAAGATGAGTACGCATGGCTTCGCGCGCCTTCTTCGGATCGCGGCTCTTGACCGCACGGTAGATCTTTTCGTGATCCCGCAGGGTGTCTTCGTAGACATGCGGTAACTGACCGGTCCGCGTTAGCGTTTCGCCGAGGCGGGTCGACAACATCTGCCAGACCAGCACGGCAATCGGATTCTTCGAAGCTTGCGCAAGAGCGGCATGGAACGACATATCTGTCGTGCAATCCACAGTGGTTGTGGCCAGTTCCGCCTTGTAACGGTCGAGGGCCGCCTTCATCAGATCCAGGTCGACATCTTCCGCCTTTTCCGCCGCCAGCGAAGCCAGGCCGACTTCCATGATTTTTCGGAATTCCAGAAGATCGTCCGTTTGTTGCGACTGGAGGGCGACAGAGAATTGCTCCGCATTCAGAAGATTGGAGCGGGAAGGCTGCAGCACGATTGCACCGATTCGCTGCCGGACATTTACCAATCCGAGGGATTCGAGTGACTTGATTGCTTCGCGGACGCAGGTGCGGCTGACGCCGAGGCTCTGCGTCAATTCGTGTTCCGTCGGAAGACGCTCCCCGGGCTTCACTTCCCCATTTTTAATCAGCCCGACCACGTAGTCGATCACCTGCGAGGTGAGAGTTTTCCGTTTGAGCAAGGAGAGTCCTTGAGCCGGGTGGACGCTGCCGTTAACCGGACTCATCTGCAATGATACCGTTTCCTGAACGGGAGAAGATGCGAATACCCGAGAGAAACGGGCTCCGGTATTGCAGGGGACTGGATCCCATGACCTGGGTCAGAAGATGAACTTCATGGCCAACTGAATCTGCCTGGCCGTTCCCGCTGTGAGCAGTTGGCCAAAGGCGGGCGAAATCAACGACGCATTTGGATTCGAGAAGTTTGCGTGGTTGAGCGTGTTGAAAAATTCCGTTCGGAACTCAAGATGCATCCGCTCGCGGATGGGTATGTTCTTAAACAAACCAGCATCGAGGTTGACCAGGCCCGGACCAATCAAGCTGTTTCTGCCCGTGTTTCCAAACTGGCCAGGTTGGTTTGCGGCGAACCTGCTGGTATCGAAGTATTTCGCCACTACCTGATTGCGCGAACGGTCTGTGGGCAGTACTGGATTCCCCAGAACGTTGGGACGATCGTTGCCAATCGCGGTCAAAGAGTTGTCCCGGCCACTGACAGGGGTAAAAGGAAGTCCGCTTGTCGCCGTAAGGATGCCCGATAGCTGCCATCCTCCCAGGATGTGCTTTCCAACAAACCCCGCTGCCCGTACGCCTGGAATTTCCCAAACCCAGGAAGCGGTAAAGACATGCTTCCGTTGGAAGTCAGAGAGTCCCCAATCGGCGCGTAAGTTGTATGGATTTTGTACCGCGGAGGCGGTTGGCACTGACTGGAGATCCAGGGATTTGGCCAGCGTGTAATTGACGCTAAGGAGGTAGGACCTGGCAAACCTTTTCTTGAGGGAGAGAGCCAATGCGTTGTAGGAGCTGTTTCCGCCGTTTTCGATGCGGATCATTGAGGCTACCTGGCCCGGGCTAAAGCGCCTGCGCTGTTCCTGATTGGCGAGAGTAGCGCCCGGTCCATAGACTGCGGGATTGTACTGGTACCATTCCGGAAGTTTTCGGCCCACATTCCCGATGTAACTGATGTCTATTGCATAGTCTTGACCCAGTTGGCGCTGGAACGAGAGGCTGTATTGCTCGACGTAGGGATTCGGTAGCGAAGTGTCGGCAGACCAGCCGGTGACGGGCAGCACGAAAGCAGCCTTGCCGGTGGCCGGGTTGTACTGAGCCGCGGGATTGCCCGGAACGAGTCCGAAGCCTACAGTGGTGCCTTGGAAGGGATTGGAGAATGACGGGACAGAGGCTAGCGTATAGGAAGTGAGGAACGGCTGGTTGAGGCTGAGGTATTGCGAGTAGCCGTTCAACATGGGCTGCGTAAACAGCCCGAAGCCGCTCCTGAGGCTGGTCTTACCGTCTCCGAAGATGTCCCAAGCGAAGCCAACACGCGGCGTCAGATTGTTCTTGTCCGTGGAGAACACGCCTCTGGGAATGCCAGGGTCGCCGGCGTAGGCCATACCCAAGGGCGCGTTTGGAAAGCGGGTGGATTGAAAGCCTGGAATGAAAGTCGCGGAGTTGCTGGCGATCTGGTAGGTGGGTTCTTCGTAGTGATAGCGAACGCCCAGGTTTAGCGTTAGGCGGTTGTTGACGCGGTAATCATTCTGTGCGAAGAAGTCCAGAAAGTAGGTGCGGTGATTTTCTTCTTCCCGATAGAGTAGCAGCGAACTCGGCCTGCCCAGCAGGAAGTCCGCCATGGCGTTCTTGGAATACTGGCCGTTGAACGTGAAGCGGCCATTGTCGAACGCGGCTGTATCCGGACCAAAGCGGATCCAATCGAAACCGCCGCCAAATTTCCAGGAGCTCTTACCGCGCACCCACGTGACCGTGTCTGTGAAGTCGTAGGAGTTGTCGAGACGGAGCGGATCACCCGCGGTGCGCGGAGACAGATTCATGCGGCCCGTGACGGAAACAGAGGGAGGGTACGGATGGGTGCTGGTATCCGCAAGATTGACTCCGGCGTCCTGCGGGTTCTTGAATGGCGTATCAGCATTGGTGCTGGTTTCGAACTTACGGTTCCACGCGGCCGAGAAAGTGTTCAGCAGGTTTGGGGTGAAGGTATGGGTGTCCCAGATATTCAGGTTCTGAAAGCGCAGGCCGTAGAGACCGACTCCAAAGGGCATGTCGCCGTTGAACGAGGCCGATTTGCCTTCACTGAACCAATAGCGCCCGCTGATCTGATTGTTCTGCAGAAGGTTGTGATCGATCTTCAATGTGTATTGATTTCCGTCGTTCTTGCTTGGGCGAAGCACTGTGTATCGTCCGGCGGCGGCATTTGCTTCCGGAAGCGCCGCGAGATACTTCACGGCGGCGGGATCAAAGCGGCTCGCGGGAATAATGCCGCCTGGGAACGGCAGCCCGGTGTTGGGGTCGGTTGGCACTCCTCCAACGGATTGCGAGAAATCACCGCTCTTTTCCAGGGCGGTTGCGGGAATGGCTGTGTTGTTCAGAACGGCTTGCCGGATTCGGGTTCCCTGATATCCGCCGAAGAAGAAGGTCTTGTTGCGGCGGATAGGGCCACCCACTGTTCCGCCGAACTGGTTCTGCACCAGGAAGGGCGTTTTGGGGCGAAAAAGTTTCGGGCGGTCAGATTGTTGTCGCGATGGAATTCAAACAGGTTTCCATGCACGCCATTGGCGCCGGAGCGGGTAACCACTTGAATGGTGGCCGCTGACGCCAATCCTTTTTCGGCGTCGTAGGCGTTAGTGATGACCTTGAACTCGGACAGGAAATCCGGCGGGGGTAGAGGGTTTCCCTGGCCGTACTGAATGGAGTTGTATCGCGCGTTGTCCAGCAGGAAGTTGTTGGAGCTCTGACGTCCTCCGGCTACCTGCACCACGACGCTGTAACTTGTGGGCAAGACACCGGGATCGGTGACGAGCGCGGTGGGGATCAGGGAGAGTAGTGAAGCCGGGCTGCGTCCGCTCAACGGCAATTCCACCATGCGCTTCGAATCCATCGTCTCTCCTAGCGACGCTTGCCGGGTCTCGATGTTCGGCGCCTGCACTGATACCGTGACGCTCTCCGCGGCATCGCCTACGGCAAGGCTGAAATCGACCCTTACGTTTTGCTGTACGGAGAGAGCAATGCCTGTCCGAGTTTCCGTCTTGAAGCCAGGGGCCGTCGCGCGAACGGAGTAGCTGCCAACCGAGAGAAGCGGCATGACGTAAGCTCCATCAGCGCCAGTGACGGTCTGGCGTACCTGACCGGTGAGTTCATTCGTGATCTGGACTGCGCACTGCGGGACGACGGAGCCGCTGCTGCCCGAAATATTCCCGATTATCGACGCCGTGGTTTGCGCAAGGACCGGAAGTGGGAGCGACAGAGTTGCCGCAGTGAGTACTATCAGAAGCGACTTACAGCTTATTGGGGAACGGAACATTCGAGAGACCCTCCATGGCCTTGTGACCATTTGTATTATGATATGGCAAAAGTACATCAGACGGGGTATGGTTGTCAATATGTCGATTCATGCGATTGTCGTTTCGGAGAACGTGAGGAGGCGCCGTTGAAGGCCAGTATCGAACTGTTTGCGTACCCGTGGGATATTCTGGACCGCGGCCCGGAAGCTTTTGTGGCAGAGTGCTGTAGCTTAGGCGTCAACAGGGTACACGCGACTACGCTTTATCACAGCGGTAAGTTCCTGCTGCCTCGCAACCGGAACACGAAGGTATACTTTCCCGAGCCTGGAAGTCTCTACGTGGAGGTGGATCAGGGTAAGTTTGGAAACGGGATCCGGCCGAGGGTTTCGCCACTGGCTTCTACGGGTTGGTTGCAGCAACTTTCACAGGCCGAGTCGGCTTCCGATGTCAGCCTTGCGGGCTGGACGGTGTTCCACCACAGTTCCACGCTGGCGTCCAAACACCCTGAACTGGCGATTCGCAACCTTTTTGGCGACGTCTATCCGTTCGCACTTTGCCCGAGCCATTCGGAAGTTCGAAATTATTCTTTGTCGTTGGCCGGAGCGATCCAATCCACTGGCGCCTTCGACACACTCGACATGGAGACGATTGGATTCCTGGGATACACTCACGGATTCCATCACGAAGTGACTGCCGTTCCAGCCGGTGCGCTGGAAACATTTCTTCTCTCTCTTTGTTTCTGCTCCGCATGCTGCACGGCGGGTGAGCGTGACGGCATTGCGATGGAATCGCTTCGCAAGAAACTGCAACAACTGTTGCAGGCTAAGCTCTCCGCAGACGATTCGGCCAGTGAGCATCCCAATAACGTGGAACAGTTACTCACGCTCATGGCAACATGCCAGCCGCTGCAGCAACTGGTCCAGCTTCGTCTGCACACCATTACAGGCTTGGTGCAGAATATCCGATTGGCAACGAGTAACACCAGATTAGGAGTGTTCACATCCAGCTTTGTGGGCTCACCCTCCAATATCTGGATGGAAGGGCTTTCCTTGCCGGACCTGCAGAGCAACGTGGATGTATTCCATCTTCTTGCCTACTCTTCCAATACCGACCTGGTGAATTCCGACCTCGCATTTTGCCTCAACAAAGTGGATGCCTCGCGGCTGAATCTCACGCTTAATCTGGGGCTTCCCATCACGCCTACACTGGACCACGCCATGGCCAAGATCGATTTTGCGTGGCGTCATGGAGTTAGGCAATTTGCATTCTTCAACTATGGATTTCCGGGCGAAGTCCGGTTGCAATGGGTGAAGACAATATCTGAAGAGATTCGCAGGAGAGAGCGCTTCCGCTAGGAGTCTGTTGGAGATCGAATTTCTCAAACGTAGCATCAATAACTTACGAACATTGCATGGTCTGTAAGTTATTGATTCTTGTTCGAAAACGGTTTCATTCCGACAGACTCCTAGGGCCGCTCTCTCCCGTCTGCCCTAAGCTGCTGCGTTAGAAAGACGCAGTATCTCGAAAGATCTGGATTTGAGAGTCCAGTTCTTCTTGGGACGTGCCGCAGGATCGTGGCCCACTACGAACGGCTGCGCGGTGGTCACAGAAATCTCGGTCGCGCCGTAGTTCGCGAGAACGAGGTGGGTTTCGAGATTGGTGAAAACCGACGCTACTGCGGTCGCCGGAAGTCCGCCGGTAAATAGATCGGAATCGCCGATCTCCAGATACGCCCAGGTTCCTTCTTCCACCAGGGGCAGATACCGTTTGAGCCAGCGCGCGTGGGTTTCCTTCACGTTTGGGCGGGGCGGGAAGGCATCCCAGGGTCCATACACGTAGGGTCCGTCAGGGTGCTCTTGATAATACCTAAACATCTGCCGCCATTGGTGAAGTAACTTATCTTTCTCCTCTGGCTGGTAGGGCACGCCGGGAATCATCGCCCGCTCGCCGGTGAAAGGCCGGCCCGCCAACAGCAGCGGAAACTGCATGTAGGGAATAGTCTGCAGGTACATCTCGTCATCGGAGACTTTGCCGTTGCGGAAGTCGAAGCAAGGCACTACGTAAGGCGAGTAGTTCTTCGATTCCAAACGGGTCTTATCGATACTGCCGACGCCCTCCCCAACCCACAGGTAGTCATACAGTTGTGATTTGAACTGCGGACGGTTGTTATTGTCGGCGTGCATTTTATAGATGCCACCGCGCCGCTTGACGTCCGAGTAGAGGATGGAGATCAGATCTTCGAGAGCTGCATCATGATCTTTCGCTTCCTGGAACGCGAGCACCTCATCTTTTGTGGGCGGCTGAGTCTGGCTGGCGAGATTGCGGTAGCCCCAGTCGTTGAACAGACCATCTGCGCCGTAGTCATCCATGATGCGCATGGTTCGGGGGAGGACGTACGCCCTCCAGCCGGGGCTTGCCGGAGAACAGCGGACCAGCCGCCAATGCGCTGCCTGCCCAACCGGTCCCGGGAGACCACGCACCCATTCGTCGCGGAGATCGGGATCCCCTTCCTGCATATATCCGGTGGAGGCATATAGAAGGACCTTCATTCCCCGGCGGTGCGCCATGTCAATGAAACGCCGCAGTCCCACCGGGTTCGCTGCCGTGAACTTCGTGCCGCCGAAGAGCCGAAGCATGTCGTTCCAATCTTCCATGATTTGGATCAGGCGGATGCCACCATCGCGGAGACGGTCGAGCTCGTTTTCATCGTACTCGCCCGGATTATAGGGTTTTCGCGAGGGATACTCGCCGAAATTGTAGGAGACTTGGCCGGGGATGTATCCGGTGATGAGGTGCTTCTTCATGCTCGTGCGGATGCTGCGCTCACAGGCCGAGATATTGAGGAGCCTGCGGCGGTGGTCCTCGGTGGAGAACGACTTCATGATGGGGGCGGGGCCGAGGTCCGCCGATGTCGCCTCTGGGGGAGGGGCAGCCCGTCCTTCTACACCACCTAAAGAGCAAACGGCTGCCGCCTTCAAGAAATCGCGTCGAATCATTTCACCTCGCTTGAATAAGGTCGTATTATCATACAAATCAATATTTGAGGCAAGAAGAAGTTTGCCCTCTGGCGAAATCAGTGCCAATCTTGGGTTCTGTTGACGAGAGCGGAGGGCGCGGCCGAGAGGGCGTTAAATGGGATGCGGAGTTTTTGAGGCTCTGTAAGGTGAGCGCCCTACTGATATACCAGGGTTGACACGCGTACCTGTATAGGCTATAAAAAACATACGTTTGGAGGTTTACGCCGCATGATCCGCGTTCCGTTCCTGTTGGCCCTATCGGCCCTGGCATGCCTTGCCGCAGCCGATACGGAACCAGAGAAAAAGGTGTCTCAGAAGTCCGACCTGTCCCAAATGCCGTCGGACGTCCATGCACCGCTTCTTCGTCCTAAAGCGCCTCAAGCGGGAACGCTCACAGAACGCGTAACTGCGCAACTGCCCAAGCCAGCTATGGCCAGTAGCCCGGTTCCACACCGCAATTTCATCGACGACGAGATCTTCGGGAAGATGCAGCGCGACGGCGTTCCGCATGCTCCCGTGGCTACCGATCAGGAGTTCATCCGGCGGATCAAGTTAGACCTCGCGGGCCACATTCCAGCTTCCGCGGAAGTCCGTGAGTTCCTCGCTGATTCGTCGCCCGGCAAGCGCGCCCGCGCCATCGATCAATTGGTAGGCAGTCCCGAGTTCGTCGACAAATGGGCCTACTTTTTTATGGATATCCTGCGCGCCAACGGCAAAATGGGCCGCGGTCATGCGCTGTTCCACTACATGCTGAAGGAGAGCCTTGCCGCGGACCGGCCTTACGACGATTGGGTCCGGGATATTATAGCGTCCTCGGCGAAGAGCAACTATGTGGTGGCCTCCAGTAATCCGATTGTGCGGGAACACGTGGAAGGTAAGCCTGGTGAGGCCTTCGATGGCGACGATATCACCAAGGTAAACCAGTTGGACACGCACGACGAACTGGCCATCCTGTATGGCAAAATCTTTCTCGGCATCAATACTTCCTGCATCTCCTGCCACGACGGCGCAGGCCACCTGGAGCGCGTCAACGCCTATCTGAGCACCAGAAAGCGCTCGGATTTTTTCCAGGAATCCGCCTTCCTGGCGCGCACCCGCTACATTCCTCACGTGGAAAGCAGCGCGGCGATAATGGGCCATTTCCTGGTGGACGATGGCGGAAGCGCTTATGACACGAAGGCCGACAGCATGCTCCGCACCAAGCGCACCGGCGGCCCAAACACTCCTAAGTTCCTGTTGACGGACGAGAAGCCACAGCCGGGCGCCGAACCTCGTGAAGAGCTGGCGCGTATGTTAACCGCGAACCCGCAGTTCGCACGCGCGGCAGTGAATATGTTTTGGGCAAAGTTGATGGGCGTAGGAATTGTAGATCCCTACGATGAATTCGACCTGGCCCGGCTGGATCCGAAGCACCTGCCGGAAGGCTGGGATGCGCAACCCTCGAATCCGGAATTGTTGGAGAAGCTGGCCATCTACTTCCGCGAAAACGACTACAGTATCCACAAGCTTTTCAAGTTGATTTGCAACTCCAGCGCCTATCAGCTCTCGGCGCGCTTTCCAGGCGAGTGGCAGGAGAAGTACAGCAAATACTACGCACGCAAATTCGCCCGGATGCTCTCCGCCGAAGAGCTGCACGATTCCATCGTAACGGCCACGGAGCGCCCCGGAAAATTCGTGATCGCCTCCAAGAAGGAAGATGGCAGTTCCGACGGCGGCGCATCGGCTTCGGTCCCGATGGCGATGCAGGTTAGCGTGCCCCAACCGCGCGGGGAACTCAAATCTTTCCTGGCCGCGTTTGGCGAATCGAACCGCGGTGCCCCGCCGCGTCCTCCGTCGCCTTCGCCGTTGCAGCCGATTATGATGATGCGTTCTTCGGTGGTGAACGACCGCGTGCTGGCGCAGAAGGACAGCAGGGTGCAGAGACTGCTGGATACCTACAAAGACAACGGCAAGGTGGTGGATGAGCTGTTCATGGCCACAATTTCGCGCGAGCCCATGGCTGCCGAAAAGGCGCTGGTGCTTGCTGCCATGGAAAAGAATCGCGTGGATGGCGCGCAAAATCTGCAATGGGCGCTGCTCAACATCGCTGAGTTTCTGTATAACTTTTAGGAGAACGAGATGAAGACCGCGAAGACCATCGGCGACCTCATGCCGTCTCGCCGCGAATTGTTGAAATTCGGCGGGTTGGGATTGCTGGGCGCGTCCGCGCAAGGCGTATGGCCGCTGCAGTTGCGCGCCAACCCCGCCGTGAAATCTAACCCTCGGGGCAATGCACGCAACGTGATCTTTTTCGAACTCGCGGGTGCTCTCAGCCACGTAGATTCTTTCGACTTCAAAGAAAACGTATCCACGCAGAAAGACTTCGACGTGCGGAAAACCTCGTCCGGCCTCTACGTTCCACACGCTCTTTTCCCGCGGATGAGTGACGTCATGGACAGGGTGGCCCATGTCCGTTCGTTCGTCAGTCACGAAGAGGTTCACCTGCGCGGCCAGTATTACGTTCAGGCCGGCCGGCAGTTGAACGTGGCCTTTGCGCCGGAGATTCCGTCCATTGGATCGGTAGTGGCGTATGAACTGGAAGCGCGCCGCCGTGAATCGGATAACTTCCCTACTTACGTTTCGTTCAATCTTTCCACGAACCAGATCGGCGCTCTGTCCACCGGCTATCTTCCGCCTCGCTTCTCGGTATTCGACCTGAACCCGGAAGAAGCGCTGAAGGGGATGACGTTGGATCAGAAGGCCACCGAGCTGTTGGAACAGCGCTGGCAGATGCTCTCCGGCTTGCGCGAGATAGAAAGAGACCGGATGGCCGACATGGGGCGCAGCGCCAGCGGCTTCGAGGATTTCAGCATCACCGCTAAGAAGCTGCTCACCGATCCGCGTTGGCCGGCTACGTTTCAGATTTCCGAAGACGAACGCAAGCGCTACGGCAACACTTCGGTCGGCCTGTCCAGTATTCTCGCCCGCAACCTGCTGATGCAGGACGGCGGCACGCGCTACATTCACATTTGCCACAACGGTTGGGACCACCACAAGAGCATCTGGGACAGGCAGGCGAAAACGAATCACTACATGCTCATCAATGAAATGGACCCGGCGCTCGCCAGCTTACTGGAAGACCTCGGCACCACGCCGTCGGCCACCTCAAAAGGGAAAACTCTGCTGGATGAGACGCTGGTGGTCTGCATGGGAGAGTTCGGCCGCACTCCAGGCGAGTTGAACTTCATGGGAGGCCGCGACCACCATAAACATTGTTTCCCGGCGATGTTTGCAGGCGCGGGGGTGAAAGGCGGGACCATTCTGGGCGCCAGCGATTTGCAAGGTTCGAGATGCGTCGACACCGGCTGGGAGAAGAAGCAGCAGCCGCGCATTGAGAACGTGGTGGCTACTATTTACTCGGCGTTGGGCATTGACTGGTCGAAGGAAGTGCACAATACTCCTTCGGGGCGCACATACACCTACGTCGACCCGCTGGGCGCAAATGGCTTCATTCCGACCGACGAGCTTTCGGGCATCTATGGTTAAGCCCGGAGCGGCGATTTTGCTGCTCGTCTGCGGGGTGGGAATGTGTGCTGCGGAACGGCCGGGGATGGTTTTGATCCCAGGCGGTGAGTTCGTGCGCGGCCGCACTTTCAAGTGGCCGGATTACGAAGTGAAATGGTATCCGAATCCCGCCAAAGATGACGAGCCCGCCCGCAAGATCACAGTGGATTCCATCTACATGGACGAAGCGGAGGTCACCAACCAGCGTTATGCCGGCTTTGTTCAGGCTACCGGCCATCGAGCGCCTTACTACTGGCGCGACGGAAAGTTACCCGCGGGAAAAGAGAAGATGCCGGTGGTGAACGTGAGTTGGGACGACGCTTCCGCCTTCTGTACGTGGGAGACCAAGCGGCTGCCGACGGAGACCGAGTGGGAGCACGCCGCCCGCGGCACGCAGGAAGGCAACATGATGTACCCGTGGGGAGACCGCAAGATCACGGACGCCGATGCCGTCTTCAACAAGTTGGATGGCCCGGCACCCGTGTGCAGCAAGACGAAGACCGCTTCCGGCTTGTGCGACATGACTGGCAACGTGTGGGAGTGGTGCTCGGATTGGTACGGCCAGCACTACTATCAGGACTCCCCGGACCGCAATCCGCAGGGCCCGGAAAAGGGTTTATACCGGGTGATCCGTGGTGGTTCGTGGTTCGATGTGCCACCTCTGTTTCTCACGTTGTCGTACCGCAGTTGGGCGCGGCAGCGCGAGCGCAGCCCGACGATTGGTTTCCGTTGCGTGCAAAACGCTCCGGCCGCAAACACGCCCGCCCACTAGCATCCGGCAGCCCCTTACAATATTTTCATCGCTGATCCGTCTACAAAAGCAGATGGACGATGCGTTGGAGAATGTGCCTTTGAGCGCGGAGCAGGACCGGCGGATCTTTGAAACGTTCGAGCGTGAAAAGCGCCGCCTTGGTAATTTCATCCGGAAGCGTGTTGCCGATGACGAAGAAGCGAAGGATATTCTGCAAGACGTGTTTTACGAGCTGGTGGAAGCATACCGCTTGATGAAGCCCATCGAACAGGCCGGGGCGTGGCTGTTTCGAGTGGCGAGGAACCGGATTACAGACCTGTTCCGGAAGAAGAGACCGGAACCGTTCCAGGCCGGGCCGTTTGCGGACGGCGACGGAGACGTGCTGACGCTGGAAGATATCCTGCCTTCGCCGGATGCGGGTCCGGAAGCCGCGTATGCCCGCTCGATTTTGTTGGACGAGATCGACGCCGCGTTGGACGAACTTCCCCCCGAACAGCGGGACGTGTTTGTGGCTCATGAGATCGAGGGCCGTAGCTTTGCCGAAATGGCCGCGGAGACAGGTTTAAGCGTGAATACGCTGCTCTCGCGGAAACGCTATGCAGTTCTGTTCTTAAGACGGCATCTGCGGGCCGTTTATGACGATTTTATTAGGAGACGACAATGACACACGGAGTGAAACGAGTGGCGCGGAAGGCCTTCATACTGGTGGTGTTCGCGGGTATGTTTGTGGGCTTCTGTTTTTCGGTGCGGGAACTGTGGAACTGGCTGATGCCGGTGATCTTCGGATTACCGCACATCGGCATCGGTCAAGCACTGGGGCTGTTGCTGCTAAGCCGGATTCTATTCGGTGGATTCCGCGGTTGGCCAGGCCACCGCGGACGTTGGGGACATCGGATGCGCGAACGATGGAATGAGATGACGCCCGAGGAACGCGAGAAGTTCCGGCTAGGGATGCAGGGCAGGTGCGGCGGCGCCGGGGGCCTGTCTACACCTACGGCTTGACTAGCGATCCGTCTACGCCGCGGACGGTGGTCCAACTGTCGCCCGGGGGCACGGGCGCGGGCGGATACTTGAGGGCCTCTTCGTCTTTAATGTCGATGCCAAGACCGGGCTCGCCGTTGCCGTAGAGATAGCCGCCGCGGAGTTTCAGAGTTCCCGGTAGCAGGTCGTGTACGCCGGGCGGGAAGTGGTTCTCTTCCTGGATTCCAAAACTGGGTATGGTGAGGTCGACATGGTAGGCGGCGATTTGATTCACCGGATCGTTGTCGCCTCCTTCCTGCCAAGCGGTACGGACACCGAAATCCTCACAGAGGTGCGCTATCTTCCGGGCGGCGGTGATGCCACCAACCTGCGAGACTCTGGTTCGGATGAAATCGACGATGCGTTCTGAAATTAATGGGATATACTCCAGCGGACTGGTGAAGAGTTCCCCCATCGCCATTGGCGTGGTAGTTACTTCCTTGATGCGGCGGAACCATTTGATTTGCTCCGGAGGCAGGATGTCCTCGACGAAGAACATGCGATAGGGCTCCATACGTTTGGCGAATTCCACCGCGCCGGTGGGCGTGAGATGTTCATGCACGTCATGGAGCAGTTTCACATCGGTACCCAGTTTCACACGCAGGTGTTCAAAGAGCTTGGGGACCACTTCGAGATATACGTCCTCGTCGAATGCCACGCCTTTGAATCCGGTCTCTGGACGGCTGCTCTTTCCCGGAGGGATCATCCCGCCGCCGCCATAGCCGCCCATCTGAGCGCGAACGTGGCGGTAGCCTTCCTCCATATATTTGCGGACGTTCTCAGTGACGTCATTCGGGTCGCGTCCGTCGGCGTGCGCGTACATCGGAACGGCATCGCGCACTTTGCCGCCCAGCAGTTCATACACGGGCATATTGGCCCGTTTGCCTTTGATATCCCACAGCGCCATGTCGAGCGCGCTCAGGATGTTGTTCTGAATGGTGCTGTTGCGCCAGTACGCGCGGACATTGGTGCTCTGCCAAAGGTCTTCGATTTGCGCCGGATTTTTGCCGATCCAGAAGGGTGCGTATTGTTTCTCGATGGCTGCGGCAACGGCCGCGGCCTGGTTCAGGTTACTGGCGGAGCCGATTCCGTAGAGGCCGGGCTCGGAGGTGAGAATTTTAAGGAATACCCATTGGTAGTTATGCCCCGCGCTGGTCGGGATCACCTTGACGCCGGTGATTTTCAGCTCCGGAAGGCCGC
>JANXXV010000532.1 GCA_025350445.1 Bryobacteraceae bacterium
CTTTCGTAACACCTCGGAGGGTTGCAGCACCGCGCCGGACGGCCCGAACATGGCCGCCGCGCTCAACCCCAATTGCACCAGCTTCAGGCTCATCACGCGATTGTCGACATAACGGAATTCGATGCCGGAAAACTCGACCATGTCTATCTCGATGCGCGCCGTGGACAGGTTGTCCAGCAGCGACTCCAGAATCAACTCCGGTTTATGTTGCAGGAAGAAGGCGGCGTATAGCAGATTAACGCCTACAATGCCCAGCGCCTGCTGCTGCAAACTGTTTTCATGATCCAGCATCCGCACATGGAGGATAATCTGGCTGTCCTCGTCCCGGGGATGAGTCTGGTACTTCACGCCCATCCAGCCATGGCATTCGTTCGTCCCATGAAAGTTCCGGGCTGATACGGTGGTGGCGAAGCTGAAAAATGCGGTGGTGTCTCCGCGCAATGCCTGCAGCCGTTCCAGGTTGAGGCTGTGTTCGTGGTCCAGCATCCGCTGCAATCGTTCGCGTGAGACGTAGCGCTGGCAGCGGCCGTAGATGGCGTCACTGACCGCCATATCGTAGGCGGACATCGATTTCGCGATAGTGCCCGCCGCCGCGCCAACGTTGAAGAACCAGCGCGCCACTTCCTGGCCAGCGCCAATTTCGGCAAAACTGCCGTACCACAACGGGTCGAGATTGATCTTGAGAGCCTTCTGATGAGTGCTCAGTTTCAGGCGTTCGCTACTTTCTGTATTGGTCGCGGTCACATTCCGCATTATCCAACAAGACGCGACGCAATCTGCCGATCCTGCTCCCGGCTCAGCAGCGGCACCGAACAGGTGGCCCCAATCGTCGCGCAAAACATATCCCACTGCGTGTCCCAAACATCTCCCTGCGTACCCAGAAATGCCGTGGACGCCGCTCCTGACGCCAGCGCCGTCCACCACTCAATGAACTCGTAGGTCATGCTCACCGCCTTGCAGATGCACACCACGATAAACCCCAACCAGGCCCCGGGGCGCAACGGAGTCTTGCGCAGCAGGATTTCCCTCGCGATCATCGCCGGAACAAAGCCCTTCGCCAGGTGCCCCAGCCGGTCGTAGTGGTTTCGCGAGAGATGCCAGGTATCGCGAAGCCAGCTGAACGGCGGCACCTCCGCGTAGGTGTAATGTCCGCCCACCATCAGGATCATCGCGTGAATCGCGATTAGAAAATACACCAGCGTGGTAAACCGGAACTTGTTGTAATTCACAATCAACAGCGGGATGCCGATCAGCGCCGGCAGCACTTCCAGCAGCCGCGTGAAATAGTCGTGCGGATGCACCGCCGGCCACGCCAGAACAACGCAAACCGCCGCGAGAAAAGTAAGGTGACGCCGCAAGATCAAACTATTACGGCACCCATATCAACACATTCCCATTGGTCCGCATCATTCTCAGCATAGGAGTTCCCACAATCATGCGAACAATCACCCTTTTGATCCTCGCCACGCTCGCAGTTTCCGCCTCCGCCCAGGAAAATCGCCCGGCCCCTCTTTACCGCGTGGAGTTCAATATCCACGACGGCTCGGACGCCGCCGCGAAAACCGGCCGCCGTTACAGCATGCTGGTCGAAGCAACCGGCAAAGGCACCTTCCGTGCCGGAAACAAAGTTCCATACGAAACCGGAGCCGCTTCCGCTACCCAGGGCCCGCAGTACAGCTTCGCGGAGATCGGCGTGAACATCGACGCGCGCCTGCGCGACATCAATGGCCAGATCTATCTCAGTGCCGACCTTGATGTCAGCACCGTCCTCCCGCGCGAGAAAGTCGCGGCGCCCAATCCCACCATCGCCTCTATCCGCATCTCCGTGAATACCATCATGTCGCCCGGAAAGCCCGCACTCGTAGCTTCCATTGACGACCCCGTCATTAAGCGCCGGTTCGACATCGAGGCAACCGTCACAAAGGTGGAATGACCGCTCACCGCTTACACTGAAATAAGAATGAACGCCAGCGGGATCGTCGAAGAAACCCAAAAGCAGCAACCGGAAAAAGCCATTTTCACCATTCTGGCGGCCATCAGCTTTTGCCACCTGTTGAACGATCTTGTGCAGTCGCTCATCCCTGCGCTTTACCCGATCCTGAAAGACACCTTCCGTCTCGACTTCGGCCAGTTGGGGCTAATTTCGCTGACCTACCAGCTAACCGCCTCCCTGCTGCAACCGGTAATCGGTCTGTATACCGACCGTCATCCAATGCCCTATTCCCTGCCGATCGGGATGACCTTCACACTCGGCGGGCTGCTGTTGCTATCCACCGCGCACACGTATCCCATGCTGCTGGTGTCTTCGGCGCTGGTGGGGCTCGGTTCGGCAGTCTTCCACCCTGAATCGTCGCGCGTAGCCCGCATGGCGTCGGGAGGCCAACACGGCCTGGCGCAATCCGTCTTCCAGGTGGGCGGCAATGTAGGCTCGTCGCTCGGGCCCTTGCTGGCGGCGTTCATCGTGGTTCCGAGGGGCCAATCCAGCATCGCCTGGTTTTCCGTCGCCGCCCTGCTGGGCATCGTCATCTTGAGTAATGTGGGCACCTGGTACAAAGGCAACTCCGCAGCCAGAACGAAGACCGAGGCGAAACGCCCCGCCGCTCAGCCTGCACTGTCCCGAAAAAGAATAGCCATCGCCCTGGCAATTCTAATCGCGCTGATCTTCTCGAAATACTTCTATCTGGCAAGCCTAGGCAGTTACTACACGTTCTACCTGATCCACAGATTCCACGTGTCCGTGCAGAGCGCCCAAATTCACCTCTTCGTCTTCCTGGGCGCCGTCGCGGCCGGAACCATCATTGGCGGCCCGGTGGGCGACCGCATCGGCCGTAAATACGTCATCTGGGGATCAATCCTGGGCGTACTCCCGTTCACGCTCCTATTGCCCTACGCCAATCTTTTCTGGACGGGCCTGCTTGTGGTTCCCATAGGCCTCATTCTGGCCTCGGCATTCTCGGCGATACTGGTCTATGCGCAAGAACTGCTGCCCGGCAGAGTCGGCCTTATCTCCGGACTCTTCTTCGGATTCGCCTTCGGCATGGGCGGCATCGGAGCGGCGCTGCTGGGCCGTCTGGCCGACCGTACCGATATCGAGTTCGTCTACCATGTTTGCTCGTACCTGCCGGCAATCGGGCTGCTCACCGGCTTCCTGCCCAATCTGGAGAAGTCCAAATTCCGGCGCGCCGTTTAGAGAGGCTCAAAGGCCGCGCTTCCTCTTGCGGATTTCAAAAACCCGCCATAAATTTATCGCCCTTAGTGCCGGCGCCAAATCCGGTAGAAATTTCAGCGATATGGCGTATCCGTGGGGTTCGATCTCCCGGAGCTAAGCTCTGCGGTCAACACTTCACTGCGCCAAGCCAAACTCGGACTTTATTGAAAGTACACTATTCTTCGCCTGCTCCTGATACGGGCTAGGAATCCCGGCGCACTCCTGATAGAACTGAATCGCCTGCAGAGGTACCTTCATTTGGTAATTTGCCCAACCAAGGCAGTTTAAAATGTTCGCCGTCAGCCGGGGGGGTCCTCGCGCGTACGGCAGAGTGGCCCGAAGAAATGTGTCGGCTTGCGCGAACCTCCCAAGATTGATGTTAATTACACCGGGGATCTAGTTCGCTTGCTGCAGCAAGAGATTCTTCTGATTCGCCCAGTCTGCATCGCTCATGGACCCAGGCTTCGATTTAGTGTTCATCAGCAAAGCGATCTTAGCGCAATAAGCCATCACCTTCTCCGGCTCTCGCCCTTCTGTGCCAACATGAGTGAGACACAAAAGTCTTGAACAATTACAGAGCAGGGCGGAAGGAAGATCAACATGATCAAATTAGAGTTGAAAGGACTGAGCCCAGCGGCGTTTCCTGACCCGGAACGGAGCGGAGGCAAAGTATGTGGCCACGGA
>JANXXV010000547.1 GCA_025350445.1 Bryobacteraceae bacterium
CGGTTGAAAACTGCGCCGACGGGTGTTCCGCAAATGATGGCCGCAGCGCAGTACAGCATGTCTCCGCCGAAGCAGATTGTGCTGGTTGGCAATGAGCCGGGCCCGTTCCTTGCCGAGATCCATAAGCGATTCCTGCCGGACTACACGGTGATTGTGGTTCGTGGCGGTGAGACTGGGGTGTTCTTGCCGGCCGTGCGGGAAATGACCGCGATGGATGGCAAAACCACCGCGTACGTTTGTGAAAACTTCGCCTGCCAACTGCCTACGGCGAGCGTGGAGAAGTTAATCGAGTTGCTACAATGAAGCTCACACTTATGACCAATGCCGATGATGTTCAAGAGAGAGCGGCAGCCACCACGCTGCAGGGAAATCCAATGACGTTGATGGGTCCCGAATTGAAAGTGGGAGACAAGGCGCCGGACTTCGAAGCAATCAATTTCAGTATGCAGCCGGTGGATCTGGCAAAGACCGGAAACACCGTGCGGCTGTTCAGCGTGATTCCTTCGCTGGATACCCCGGTCTGCGATGCGCAGACCAAACGCTTCAACGAAGAAGCGTCGGGCCTGCCGGGAGTGGAGTTTTACACGATCAGCATGGATCTTCCGTTCGCGCAGAAACGCTGGTGCGGGGCATTCGGTATCGATAACGTAAAAATGCTATCCGACCACAAGTCAGGGTCGTTCGGCAGTCACTATGGGACGCTCATCAAGGAGTTACGAATCGAGAGCCGTGCCATTTTCGTAGTCGATAAAGAAGGCGTGATTCAACATGCGGAGTACGTCAAGGAAGTGGCCGATCATCCCGACTACGAATCGGCCCTGAAGAAAGCGAAAGAACTACTGTAGAAACAAGGCGCCGCAGGTCACGCCCCGCGGCGCTTTTCAGAAATTCTGGATTTTCGTATACCACTCCCTCACGGTCGCGGCTCAGACGCCGTTTCCGAGCCGCGACCGTGAGGGTGTGGTGTACGCGAACTTTTGCAGGAAGCCCCTAAACCACCAACTTCCAGGGTTTCCTCTCTTCTCTAGCCAGGAACTTCCGCGCCTCTGCTTGCTTCGTGGTCCACTTCTGCTGATCGAAATCGATGCGCAGCTTACTGCGTAGCGCCACATTGCCCAGCAGGCATGTTGTCGTCGACCGCTGGCACTTTTCAATATCGCTGATCGGTTTCTCGCGGGTCTTTACGCATTCCAGAAAATTCGCCCAATGCGCCATGTTGGAATTGTTGGACGATTTCACCTCCACCGCTTCCACGCCGCGCGACTCCGAGACCACTTTGTAACCCGACCGGTCGACGTACAATGTGGCCTTGTCGCCGCAGAAGAGAATGCCGCCGCTCTTGTCGAACATGGATTGCGCGTTGCCATAGCGGTTCTCATAGGTGGCCAGGAAGCCGGGATACTCATAGGTAACCTGCAATGTATCCGGCGTCTCGCGATTGTCTTTCAAGCGGAACTTCTCGCCCAGCGCGGTTATCGACGAGGGCATCTTCTCATCGAAGGCCATCTGCACGATATCCAGCCAATGTACGCCCCAATCGGTCATCATCCCGCCCGCGTAGTCCCAGAACCAGCGGAAGCTGGAGAAGTATTTATCGTCCGGGTCCACGCCGAATCGATTCGCATTGAAAGCGCGTTTCGGCGCCGGGCCCAGCCACATATCCCAATCGAGCGCGGGTGGCGGCTCTCCATCGGCGGGATTACCAAGCCCTTCGGCGGGAGAGTTCCCGTAGTTCCAGGTGCGCACAAACGTCACGTCACCCAGTTCACCGCTCTTCACAATCTCGGTGGCCTTCTGGAAGTGAGTGCCCGAGCGCTGCATGGTGCCGGCCTGCACCACCCGCTTATATTTGCGCGCAGCCTCCACCATCTTCCTGCCTTCCTCAACCGTTACGCAGATGGGCTTTTCCACGTAGACATCCTTGCCCGCCTTGCACGCCTCCACGGTCATGTAAGGATGCCAGTGATCCGGCGTCGCGATACACACCACGTCCACCGATTTGTCCGCCAGAATCTCACGGAAATCTTTCACCGGTTTGGCCTTGTCGTCCGTCATCTTCACCGCCATATCCAGATTGCGCTG
>JANXXV010000575.1 GCA_025350445.1 Bryobacteraceae bacterium
GTCCGACAGGATGGAGGCCAGCGTTCCAGGCAGGGCCGCCGGAGGCGAACCGGCTTCCTGAACGGCAGGTTGTACTTTGGGAACGGCGGGCTCGGCGAACTGGTCCGGCCGCATCTCACGGCTCAGATAATCCGTAAGATCCGAGAGGGTCGATTGATGATCGAGAAGCTGCCCGAGGCTTACTTTCACTCCGAACTTCGACGAGATACTTTGCGCCGCCTGTGTCAGGGAAAAGACGTCGAATCCCATCGCCAGAAACGTCGCCGCAGCATTGGAACCCGCCTGGTCGATACCCGACAACTCTTCAAAAGTTTGCGCTACCGCACACTGGATACGTGCTCTTCGTTTGGAGTTGGCATCCAAAGAATCTTCCGGTGTCATTTCATCGTCCCCCATCCGCTCATTTTGCCCTGCTTCTAATACTGTGTTCCGCCCGCCCGATTCCAGGCTCACGGCATCCGTGTTCAACGCTTCCCGGTCAAGCTCGATGCTATCAATCCAGTGGCGCTTTCGTTCGAAAGGATAGGTAGGCAGATGAATACGCCGCCGGCGTTCGGAGGAATACATCCCAGCCCAATCGGGCTGGCTGCCGGCCAGCCACAGGCGGCCCAGCGTCTCCAGCATCGCGGCTGTGCCCGCACCACTGCTCTCTGAATCCGGCAGCGAGGAAAGAATGAGTTGCTCACCGGTGTTGCCGAGGTTGCGGCGGGTGAGAACGGTGAGTGTGGCGCCGGCTCCAACCTCAACCGCGGCCTGGACCCCTTCCCGCGCGAGATTCTGAATTCCGCTGGAAAACAACACCGGCTGCCTCAACTGCTGTCCCCAGTATGCCGGATCGGTGGCCTCGGCACCGGTAATCCACTCCCCGCTCACGCCCGAAATATAAGGAATGGACGGCGCCGATAGCTTAACCGTGCGAACGGCTTCCACGAAAGGCTCGATGATCGGGTCCATCATTGCCGAGTGAAATGCGTGGGACGTTGCAAGCGGGCGGCAGGCAGTGCCATCTCTGGTGAGTTCTTCCAACAGTTGCCGGATTGCCGCCGTCGGGCCTGCCGCAACGCAGTTATTGGGTCCGTTAATTGCGGCGATAGATAACGCGCCATTCAGGCGGGGAACCAGCGCGTGCGCGGCCAGACGGACGGAAAGCATCTCTCCGGCCGGAATCTGCTGCATCAAACGTCCACGCGTGGCCGTCAGCATTAAGGCGTCTTCCAGGGAAATGACTCCGGCCAGGCACGCGGCAACGTATTCTCCGGTGCCGTGACCAATCATACTCGCCGGTGCGATACCCCACTGCATCCATAGCCGCGCCAGTGCATACTCCAGGGCAAAAATAGCCGGCTGCGCCAGGATGGTCTGATTAAGCTGTTGAGCCGCCCGCTCCTTGTACGATTCGAGCGGGTACAGAATATCGGTCAAGTGCAGGTCCAGATGCGGTCGCAGTATCTCCGAACAGCGGTCCATCTCTTCGCGGAAGCGGGCTTCGGTGCGGTAAAGCTCGTAGCCCATTTGAACCTGCTGAGAACCCTGTCCGGGGAAGAGAAACGCAATCGATGGCGCGGAAACGGCCGCCGTTCCTGTAAGAACCCGATCGGATTTCCCGGTGGAAAGCACCTGCACCGCATCGGCCCGATCGCGGCACACAGCAAGGCGCCGGTGTTCAAAAGCGTGTCTGCCAATCTGCAGCGTATAAGCTGCGTCGCCCAGGGAGGCGGATGTCTCAGCTAAAAACTGCACCAGATTTCCGGTTGCCCGTTCCAGCGCGTGCTCCGATTTCGCGGAGATCAGAATCAAATGACTGGATCTTGCCGATTGCTCCGCCGCGAGCGTTGGCGCTTCTTCCAGCACGACATGGGCGTTGGTGCCGCCTTCCCCAAAAGCGCTGACTCCCGCGCGCCGCGGAGTGTGTCCGCGTGCCCATTCGGTAAGTTCCGTGTTCACGTAGAATGGACTGTTCTCCAGATCCATGGCTGGATTTGGACTCTTGAAATGCAGCAGCGGCGGCATTTTCTTGTCCCGCAGCATCAGGCAGGCTTTGATCAATCCCGCCGCTCCCGACGCCACGTCCAGATGGCCCACATTCACCTTGGCGGTGCCCAGCGCACAAAGGTTCCGGCTTTCCATACTACGCCGGAACACTTTTTTGAGAGCGGCCAATTCCATCGGATCGTCCAGCGGCGTGCCTGTTCCGTTCGCTTCGATGTAGTTTACCGTTTCCGGTCGAATGCCCGCCGCCGCCAATGCCAGGCCAATCACCGCCGCTTGTCCTTCCACTCCCGGCGCGGCGAAATCGTCCTTTGCGGAACCGTCGTTATTGACCGCCGATCCGCGAATTACGGCGTAGATCTGGTCGCCATCCTGAATCGCCTCGGAAAGCCGTTTCAGTAGTACCACCGCCGCACCCGAACCGAAGACGGTGCCTTGCGCCGAAGCATCGAAAGCTCTACAGTGTCCGTCCGGAGATAAGATCCCGCCCGGGTCGTATAGGTATCCGCGCCTTTGTGGAAACGTGACGGAGACGCCGCCGGCGAGCGCTGCATCGCATTGATGGTTGAGCAGGCTTTGGCACGCCACGCTGACTGCTACCAGCGAGGTGGAGTATCCGCAACTGATAGCGTAGCTGGGCCCCTTCAAATTGAAAATGGTTGAAATCCTGGTGGCAAGAAAATCGGCGCTGTTGCCGGCCACCATGCTGTGGTTTCCCGCCTGATAGGCGGCTGTATAGTTACGAATGAAATCGCGCGTGGCGCAGATCTGTTGAAGAAAGTACGTACTGGAGCTGGATCCTGCGAAGACCGCGGCCGTCTTGGTGTAGGTCAGCGGATCGTAGCCGGCATTTTCGAAGGCTTCCCAACAACATTCGAGAAAGAGACGGTGCTGCGGATCGGTGATCTCCGCTTCCTTCGGAGCCATGCCAAAGAAAGCGGCATCGAACTGATCCACATCCGCAAGTATGCCCCTCGCTCTGACGTATTCGGCCCGGGCCGGAAGCGCGGCCGGATTGAACACCTCCAGTTCACCCTCGGCAAGCTGAGAGATCGATTCGATGCCGCCCTGAATGTTGCGCCAGAAATCTTCCACGCCACCGGCTCCGGGAAACCGCCCGGACATGCCAACGACAGCGATAGCTTCCGTCCCCGGCATCTTCACCACCGCCATGTCGCTGATCCCTTTTCGCGTACGATCAAGGGGATTTTATCGCTGGGAGGGCGACCCCCCGCGCAATTATCCTTCGGACGTTGAGTTTGGCTGAACGTAGCGCTTACTCCTGAATTTCTGTCATCGCTGGACCGCTAACACGACGATTTCAATCGCCTCTCCCTTCTGCGAACCACGGCCTTTTGGGGGGAAATAGCAGCCACGAAAAAATTTGCGGCGTACGGCAAATATAGGGAGAATATCGAGGTCTGTCAAGAACCATTCGGAACGGTAGATCTATTGCAAATATTGACTAGTACGCCCGTACCGAAGTTAGCCCGGGAGGGGGATAACCGATGGCTGACAGTGTTTCCGGAGGTCTCGGAATCGACCATCGATCCGCCGGATTTCCGCTCCCTGTTTGGACGGTTCGGGCGCTGTACTAACCGTACTTTGGTCATGAGGTATATACCTGTATTTGCTCCGTCTTCCGATCTGCGTTGCGTGTAGGCACAAGCTTCATTCCAGCGCAACGGAAACAGGGTCGCGGAGGAACTTAGGCTGGTGTCCCCGGTACCATTACTAACGGTACAGTATTCAGCGCTCATGGTACGGTGTGATAGTTGATCAGCCAAACTGCGAAGGTTCTTTCGCGACCTTGAACAGGGAAGCATCAGCCGGGAATGAGATTTGCCTTGAAAATCACCGTTGCGAAACTGAATCGGAATCTGCATGCAGCCCGTATCTCCACAGCCGGGAGGAAGGCGGAAGGCTCGCCGGTGATTCGATGAAAACCGGAATAGTTGCCGCATCGCTGTGGTTGTTGCTGGCGATTACCATCGGCAAGATGCGATGGCTTGCAGTTGTACCGGCGCCGATGATCCAAGCTACGCTTCTGGGGCTTACGATGCTGCTTCTGATGTTGTACCGGCGATCGTCCGGAATCTCGCATTGGGTGGTGGAATTAGATTTGCGCTTCCTGGTCCTGTTCCATGCCACGCGTTTCATCGGAATCTATTTTCTATACCTATACTCGCGCGGGCGGCTGCCATACGCCTTCGCCGTTCCAGGCGGGTGGGGGGACATCGCAGCAGCCACGATGTCCCTTGGAGCGGCGGTATATCCGGCGACGCCAATTATATACCTGTGGAACATCCCCGGCTTCGCCGGCATTCTTCCCGTTGTTGCAACAGCAGCGCGGCTGGGGCTTCACGATCCAGCGTCAATTAGTGCGCTCACCGAGCTGCCGCTGAGTCTGTTACCCACTTTTCCGGCGCCGCTGATCATCTTTACACACGTTGTAATTTTCAGCCGGGTCCGGGCTTTGTGGACCGCCGCCGCGGCCTAATGCGAATGGCGCGGTACAGTCTTGCGAAGATCGCGGTAGCGCACCGCAAACTCCAGGCAGCCACCCGTTTCAAGCTGCCCCACGTGGGCCCGGTACAGTTCCTGCCAGGGCGAATCGCTACGCAGCTGCACTGGCTCCAGACTTGTCCGGCGGCGCTCGATTTCGTCGTCGCCGATCAACACATCGACGCGGCGGTTTCGCAAGTCCACCTTAACCATGTCGCCCGTCTGCAGAACGGCCAGATTTCCTCCCACCGCCGATTCCGGGGAAGCATTCAGAATGGAAGGCGTATCCGACGTGCCGCTTTGCCGGCCGTCACCCATGCAGGGCAGCATCCGGACACCTTGTTTCACCAGGTAATCGGGCGG
>JANXXV010000598.1 GCA_025350445.1 Bryobacteraceae bacterium
CGTGACCTGTGCTCCCGCAATGACAGCGCCCGTTGGATCGACAATTTGCCCGGTGATTTCACCGGCCGTTTGCGCGAAGAGCGGCGCTGTCGATAACGGAGCGAACAGCAGAATCAAGGCGGCGAAGCACTTTCTCCAGCACATGGCAGGCCTCCTTGGAAGGACTGGAGGTGGTATATCATAAACACCGGATCGTTTACAAGGAGGACCCCGATGAAACATTTCGTATTCGCCGCCATCGTGATCACCCAGTCGTTGATAGCGGCGGACGTGGGCGCCCGCAAGGTCGATCCCACGTTTCTGCATCGCTACATTCCGGACACGAAGACGAAGGATGCGGATGTATCGGCGAGCACCTGCCACTACAAACCGATCTTCGGCGCCGGCGACTCACAGCCTGAAATTCTTCGGGGAGTAGAGCGCTTTGGAGAGATTACGATCGACGCAGCTGGAAAATGCAAGGCCGTCAGTTATGCCGCCGAGGAGCAAGCGTACGTTATCTTGGAAGGCCGTGGAGCGTTACAGTACGGGCCAGATCGATCCCCGGTGAAGAAGAACGATTTCATGTATCTGCCCGCGGGCATCGAGCATGGGCTTTCAAACACCGGTGACACGCCGTTGCGGCTGTTTGTCATGGGTTTCAAAGTGCCGGCTGGTACCGCGCCTCCAGCGAAATTGCAGATCGCGAACATGGATGATGTCAAGACGCAGTTTGTCGGGGGACATCCCGATTCCGTGGTCTATCAACTGATGATCGGCGACACCACCTCCAAGCGGGATCGGCTCGCGGCCGGACATCTGCTGGTGAGCCTTTATGTGATGACGTTCCAACCGGGAGGCACTAATTTCCCACACCATCATGACAATGAAGAGGAGATTTACGTGCTGCTGGACGGAACAGGCGACATGGTAGCCGGTAGCGGCACGAACGGTGTGGAAGGGAAGTACGCCGCGAAGCCCGGCGATGCTTATTTCTATCGCTTAAATTCCACTGTTGGCTTCTATAACAGCAATCAGGGCCCGGCAAGAATCCTGGCGGTTCGATCCACCTATCCCCGGAAACCGCGCCCCGAATAGTCAGATCGTCAGCACCAGCTTCGCCAGCAGCGCCGTCCGGTCCGCAATGCGGTCCATGAGAATACTCTCATTCGGGGCATGCGCACCTTCCCCCACCCCACCCATCCAGCGTCGGGATTCCCAGCGCCGCGGTGAAGTTGCCATCCGAACCCCCGCCCGTGCTCGATTCCTCCAACACCACTCCCAACGCCTTCGCCTGCTGGAACAGCGCGGCAACGCCAGCATTGCGGTCAAGCCCATTGTTGGCATGAACTGGACCAACTATTCATTTTGACGCTTTCTGATTCCAATCGTGCTGCCGGAAATTACACAGCGCTCTCCGGCGCGCCAAATCTAAGTGTTAGTCACCGGCGCTGACTATCAACGCCTCAGCGCGGGGAGTTTCTGATGAACCATTCACGAGGTTCCGGCGCTGCGATCGCCATTCAGGATGAGAACCAGTTTCTAAACTGATGAGCCGCTCCTTGACCGCCGCGCAATCGTTGACATCACCAGTGATCCATCGGCGGTTGAACCGTTGGGCGACGTACGCCGTGACGCCTCCGCCCGCAAACGGATCGCAAATCAGGTCGCCCTCGACGGTGGTCAGTTGAATCACTCGCTCTAGAATGATCGGTGCCAATTCATTCGCAGGGCGGTTCTTATACTTTCGATGCCGCACCGGAGGAACGTCGTCCCACACATCGGTCAAATTAATGCCTTTCGGGTTGAGGAACTTCCTATGCCCGCCGTAATCCTTGACATCTTTATGACAGTGGCGGCAAGTTTGGATTGGGGTTCGAACGATATCACGGTCAAAGACGCGAGGCTTCACACCTTTGATGTAGTAAAGCATCCCGTAGTGGCTCGGCGATAGACGGTTTGGGATTGGCAGACTATGGGCCTTGTCAATCGCGATCCAATGCTTGAAAGTCAGTCCTTTAAACGAGTTAAGATACACTCCATAACTCATTAGCCACTTTGGAAGATTGTAGACAAACAAAGCGCCGCCAGGCGCCAGCACCCGGACCGCCTCCTTAAGCCAACGTTCACTCCAATTGAGACATTCGCCAGACGACAGATCGTCGCGACCTTTCGAACCGTAGTCTTTCTTCAGATTGAACGGGGGATCGGCAAAAAGAGTATGAACGGAGCCATCCTGTACCGATCCTAGTAATTCGAGGCAGTCGGCCTGGAAGAGACTTCCCAGATTTGTTGAATAGAGTCGGCGCATCGGGTCTACGTCTGGCGACCAGCGTAGGGGAAAATTCTCCAGAACGCAACGCTTCGAGTCTGTGGAGAAAAGAAACCCTTGCTTCACAAGTATACTTATCGACTGGACAACTAAATAATGGCAAAGATTACTGAAATCTTTAATTTCGACGGGGTCGAAACCAAGATGAACCGGCTTGGGCTCCAAATAATTCTTGAAGAGGTGTGTGAATTGCTCCGATCAGCCACGATCCTTCTTGAAGAGCGCAAGCAAGCGAATGGGGCAGCGGCAGTTCGGGAACTAATTGATTTGCGCTTTGCCGCAGCAAGCGGCTGGGAGCGCAAGCAGTCCGGCGATGTGGATTGGATGAAATGCAAAGTGATCAATGGCACGAAGGTGTGCCTGGGAGTCGAGATTCAGGTCTCCGCGCGGAGTGAGTTGCTCTACAAAGACATTTTGCATCTGCGCACCAGAATTTCTCAGGGTGACATCAACCTTGGAATCATCGTAGTTCCGAGCGACAAAATGCAGTCTTACTTGCCCGATCGTACACCGTCAATTTCCTTCGCAAAGAAAGTGATGCGGGAGACCGACGCAGACAGACTACCAATCCTGTTGATTGAAATTGACCATGGCGGGCCGGGACCGGCTCTAAAAAAGAAGATAACCAACATGGGAGAGGACTCGTTGTAGCGTAGCTAGACAGCCAGCACCAACTTCGCCAGCAGCGCCGTCCGGTCCGCAATGCGGTCGATCAGGATGCTCTCATTCGGCGCATGCGCGCCTTCCCCAACCCCCCCCAGTCCATCCAGCGTCGGAATCCCCAGCGCAGCGGTAAAATTCCCGTCCGACCCTCCACCTGTGCTCGATTCCTCTAACACCACACCCAACGCAAGCCCCAATGCCTTCGCCTTATGGAACAGCGCGGCAACGCCCGCGGTGCGCTCCATCGGCGGACGGTTCAGTCCCCCGGTCACGGTAACGGTGCAACGCTTATCCACCGCCCGCAACGACCGGAACTTTCTATCCAGACCAGTACCATCTTTCATCCGCGCGATACGAATATCCACCGCCACCTGGGCCTCGGCCGCGATCACATTCGTCCGCGTGCCTCCCGAGATCACCCCCGGATTCACCGTGATCCCCCGTTCCAACTGCGTAAACGCCGAGATCTTCTCAATCTGCCGCGCCAGTTCCAAAATCGCGCTGGCGCCGTTGGTAAAATCGACTCCGGCGTGAGCGGCCTTCCCCCTCACGGAAACCACGTAGTCGCCTACGCCTTTGCGGGCAGTCTTCAGCATCCCGTTCATGCCCTGACCCGGCTCCAGCACCAGCACCGCAGCGCTCCGCAGCGCTTCTCTCTCGGTAATCGGCCGCGAAGAATCGCTCCCCACTTCTTCATCCGAATTGAGCTGCAACAAAACCTTCCGGTTCACTGGAATATCCAAGTCACGCAGCGCCCGCATCGCGAAGACAAAGAACACGATGCCCGCTTTCATATCCAGTACTCCCGGACCCCACAGCCGTCCCTGACTCTGCCGGAACGGCATCTTCGCCAGCGTCCCCAGCGGGTACACCGTGTCGGAATGTCCCAGCGCCATCACCTGGCCGGTCTTCTTGCCCGGCAGCCGGAACGTGCATTGCAGGTGGCCCCCGGCCATCCGTTTGCAGTCCGCAATATCCGCCACTCTCTCCGAAAACAGGTCGGTGAAACGCCGGATCGCCTCCGGGGAATCGCTCGGCGACTCGCATTCCACCAGCTCGCGCGTCAGCGCAATAATGTCCTTCTGTTTCTTCTTGGCGTAGCTAAGTAATTGATCCATCCCCTGTTATAATAACGGGACGGCATGCCCATTCTGGATATACAGGCCATCCAAGACCTGCTTCCCCACCGCTATCCTTTTCTTCTGATCGATCGCATTCTCGAACTGGAAGACATGCGTGTGGTGTCGATTAAGAACGTGACGATGAACGAGCCTCACTTCACCGGTCACTTCCCCGGCTTCCCGGTAATGCCCGGCGTATTGATAATCGAAGCCATGGCGCAGACCGCCGGCGTCCTGGTGCTCAATCGCATCCAGAACCGCGCCGAAAAACTGGTGTTCCTCGCCATGATCGAGCAAGCCCGCTTCCGCAAGCCCGTGGTTCCCGGCGATCAGTTGCGCATCGAAGTGGTCTTCCTGAAGCTGAAGCCCAGCGTGGCGAAGATTCATGCGGTCGCGACCGTGGACGGCGTTGTGGTGGCCGAAGCCGATCTGATGTGTACCCTTTCCGACAGAGCCCCCGCCCCTTAAATAAGGCCGCTTCCCATGCCGATTCACCCCACTGCGATCGTCGAGCCAGGGGCGCGCATCGCAGAGTCCGCGGAGATTGGTCCGTTCTGCGTCATCGCCGCCGATGTAGAGATCGGCCCGCGAACCCGCCTGATGGCTAATGTGTTCGTGGAAGGCATCACTTCAATTGGAGCCGACAACGTCTTTTTTCCCTATTCCACCGTCGGCGTGGCTCCGCAGGATCTGAAGTATTCGGGCGAGAACTCGGAAACCCGCATCGGCGACCGGAACAAGATCCGGGAATTCGTAACCATCCACCGCGGCACCACGGGTGGCGGCATGGTCACACGCCTCGGCGACGACAACCTGTTAATGGCCTATACCCATGTAGCGCATGATGTCCAGTTAGGCAGCCACACGGTGCTCGCCAACGGCGTGACTCTGGCGGGACACGTTATAGTCGGCGATTGGGCAGTGATCGGTGCGTTCAGCGGTGTGCATCA
>JANXXV010000622.1 GCA_025350445.1 Bryobacteraceae bacterium
GGCTTTGGCCTTTCGCCCTAACCCGGTTCGGGAAAACTTCACTGAGATAAACCCAAATCACCGCGCCTTGTGAAAATCCGAATGCGGCAATGTAGCCCATAAGAAGCCAGACGAGCAGTTGCCGGTGCGTTCCCAGGAAAAAGATGGCGGCGACTCCGGAAAGGCATAACGCCATGCCGATGGAACCGGCGAGCAGTAGAATCTTGCGTCCGAACCGATCGATGACCGACATCGCGATCATCGTAAATAGAAGGTTGGTTCCCCCCACCGCGACGGACTGCATATCGCCCGATACTTTACTGAAGCCGGCGTTCTCGAATATCGAGTTCAGGTAATACAGAATGGCATTTATACCGGTGAGTTGGTTGAAGATCCCGATGGAAACGGCGAGGAAGATGGGCGCGCGATACCGCCCGGAGAACAGACGGTCCTCACGGTCGCCGCGCTCCAGATTGGCCGATTCGACGATTTGTTGAAGACTCCGCTCAAAGTCTTCTTCTCCAATCGCCTTCAAAACTTCTCCCGCTTCCTGACTTCGCCCCTTGCTTACCAGCCACCGCGGACTCCGCGGGATTGTGAAAAGCATGGCCAGGAAAAACGCGGCGGGTAAAGCGGAGATACCTAGCTTCCAACGCCATTCGGTGTCGCCAAGAGCGGCGAGCCCGATCACGTAATTGGATAGATAAGCCAGCAGAACGCCAAACACCACGTTGAACTGAAAAAAACCAACCAGGCGGCCACGCCACTTTGCGGGCGAAATTTCGGCGATGTACATCGGACCCAACACGGACGACCCGCCGATGGCAATTCCTTCGATAAAACGGAAGGACACCAGGGCACCCCAATTCCAGGCGAGCGCGCAACCAATTGCAGTGACCAGGTACAAAACCGCCATGCCCCGCAGGCTGTCCCGGCGGCCATAACGGTCGCCTGGAATTCCGGCGCACATCGCTCCCAGAATCGTCCCCCACAGTGCACTGGAAACTGTGAATCCGAGTGATGCCGGCGAGAGCGCGAAAATACGGGTCAGATCCCGCGTCGTACCAGCGATCACGGCTGTGTCGAATCCCAGCAGCAGCCCCCCGATTGCGGCCACAACCGTACTTTTTATCAGGTAGGAGTTCAGCATTTGAGAACTCCGCGGCACGCCCGAAATCATCGCCCCCGTCCGCTGGATCCGCAGATTTGTAAAAGCTCACTGACCTTAGCTTTCACAGCGCCGCGGCCAGCCATCATGATGTCGCTATCTCCGCCAATTCCCAGAAAGTCGTGTGGATTCATCGGCCGCTCATATTGTGCGAGTTGCCGCTTAACGGCGTCCAGGTAGGCCTGTTTCAAGACAGTTCCGAAATTGATTTTCGCCACTCCCATGCGAACCAGGGCTTGCAGATTTTCGTGCGCGATACTAGTGCCTCCATGCACAACCAAGGGAACGCGAACCTTGTCCCGAATGCGGCGAAGTGCGTCCATATCGATGGAAGCTCTGCCGGCGGTGAGCACATGAACATTTCCGACAGACACTGCGAGCGCGTCAATCCCCGTCTTTTCGACGAACTCCCGGGCCATTTCCGGGTCCGTGATCGCGCAGTGGCCGTTGCGGCTGGTTGTGCCGTGCGGAAGTTCACCGAGTTGCGCCTCTACCCAAACGCTACGCTTTCGTGCCACCGCCACCACCGCGTTCACCAATTTAAGGTATTCAGCCGCGCCTAAACCTTCGTTGTCGGGCATCACTGCGTTGAATCCCAAGCCAATGCCCTGCTCGATCTGTGCCAGGCTGTCCGACTCATTTAAGAGGAATGCGATCGGAACCGGCGATCGCTCCAGAGCAAGACGTAAGCCCGCGTAATACGAAAGATCTTCTGGTTTCGAACGGGAGTGATGCCGCAAAAAACCACCGTTGAAGCCCACGATGATTGGAGACCGGCTTTCTTCGGCAGCCTCAACGGCGGCCTGCAGCGACTCGAGATTCCACGACTCGCAATAACAAACGGTGTAGCCGCCGCTAGTGGCGCCGGCGAGCATTTGGGCGAGGGAGACTATAGGCATAAGCGCGTCTTAATCGAGCGGCGGTGAATGTCGCTCACTAGTTAAGTTAAGAATTGAAAAAAGTCAGGCTTCCGCACGGACTGTCCTTGTGTCAACCCGTTTTCCACGCGTATCGCGCGCGTTCCGAAATCATTTGTTGCGCCTCATCGAAGCGGGACACGCCGTCATGGCAGCCCAATGCTCTAGTGCAGGATGCACCCACCGCGCTTGCGAAACACAAAATGTAATCCAAGGGCCATTTTTCCAGCAGTCCGGTTATGAAGCCGGCGGCGAACGCATCGCCCGCTCCGGACTCATCCATCGAGGCAACCGGGAATGGGGCTGTGTCCATGAGTACGGTACCGCATTTTGCAAGCGAACCATGTTCTCCGCGCGTGATCACAACAGTACACCCTGGATTTAAGAACGCCAGACATTTCAGTTGTTCCGCGACATCCCGTTCGCCGGTCAACACACGTGCCTCGTCCTCGTTCGGCAGAAAGTAATCTGTATATGGAAGCACGGGCGCCACCTGTGCCATGGAAACCGAGGCGCCCGCCGGTATCACCACGTCCAGCACCGTAATGACGGACTTCTCTTTTGCCGCTTGGAACAGGTTCCTCAGATCGCTTGCCGCGATTCCCGGCGTCGCCAGATAACCGCCAACATAGAGCACACGGCACTTTTCCACCCAGGAAAAGTCCACATCGGCCAACCGGAACTCGGCATTCGCTCCGATACAGTGGATGTAACGGCGGTCCTGGCCTAAAACATTGATAATCACGGTGCTCGAAGTCGGCAGGCTCGGACTTCGCTTGACGCGCGAAGTTTCAATGCAATGGCGCTTCAACTCGTCTACGACAAAATCGCCGAACATATCGGTTCCAATCTTGCCCATTACCGCCACGCTGCGGTTCAGGCGGCGCAGGTCGACAGCGGTGTTGGCCGCACAGCCTCCCACGCTCATCCAGAACCGGTCTGTCGGCTTCAGTTCTCCTTCATTCGGAAGAGAATCAATTGGGCTGGCGAATATATCCGCGACCAGGATTCCAATACAGGCCACATCCATAACGGGACCTCCATCGAACCTACAGAGCTTCTACACCGGGCACAAGCCGGATAACTCTTCAGGACTTCAGCCAGTCAATCATAGTCCATCTAGAAAATCAGTTTCAGAGCTAATTGAATCTGCCGCTGGTTGTTCACCACATCGGTGATGGATCCGAATTGCGGCACTCCCAGCACCCGATTGGGAATGTAGAACTGTGGTGTATTCAGAATATTGAAAAACTCCGTGCGGAATTGAATGGACTCCGGTTTGAAATGTCCCTTTGAGTCGGGATTCAAGACATACGTCTTGAACGCCGAGAAGTCGAAATTAACCTGCCCCGGACCTTCGACGCTGTTGCGGCCGGCGCTACCGTATGTATACGGAACGGGGACCGCAAAGGCCGAGGTGTCGATGAATCGGGCCAAGGTCCTTTCCGAAGAAGACAGATGGTAATCGCGCAACTGATCGGCGCGCGGGTTCGATGTGCCGGTATTCGACACGTCCACTGAATTGACTACAGTGAAATGGCGGCCGCTTTGGAGACTGGTGACGCCGTTTACCTGCCAGCCGCCCAGTATTAGATCCAGCGCCTTTGGCGCACTGTTAAGGAACCGCTTCCCCTTTCCTGCCGGCAGCTCATACAGATAGCTGTAGACCAACCGGTGACGCACGTCATTCGGGCTCAAGCCGCGGTCCAGCCGGAGATTACGCGGGTCCTGAGGCTGATCCGAGCCTGCCCCGGTACTGTCAAGCGCCGGGGAACCGGAGTCCTCGATGGCTTTCGAGAAGGTGTACGAAAGCAGAAAACTGAGTCCGTTTGTAAATCGCTTCTCCGCCTTTACTAATAATCCGTGGTAGTTGGAATCGCCTGAACTCTCGATCGCGTTGATGTTGCCG
>JANXXV010000665.1 GCA_025350445.1 Bryobacteraceae bacterium
TGCTTATGCGAGCCTTTTCCGTCAATCTCACCGGAGGCCTTCGTTTCCACCTGCACCGGCGGACCGAACGCAGCGGAATCCAAATCGCCGGTCACATAAAGAATGGAATCGTTCAACTGCTCGGCATCCATGCGGTGCAGCGGCATGCGCGAAAGCAGAGCGTTGTCGGGGTCCGCGGCGCCGGATGCGCCCACCTGAGTACTTTGGCGGTAGGCGGCGGACGTCATGATCAGGCGGTGAATGGACTTCATGCTCCAGCCCCGCGCAACGAACTCGGTCGCTAGCCAATCGAGCAGTTCAGGGTGCGAAGGCGGGCTGCCAAGACGGCCGAAATTCGATGGGCTGGCAACGATGCCGCGGCCAAAATGATTCATCCAGATGCGGTTCACCATCACGCGCGCCGTCAACGGATGATCCGGTTGCACCAGCCAGCGCGCCAATGCGAGGCGTCTTCCGCTGGAGTCGGGTCCGGCAGGAATCACTTTGTAATCCGCCAGCCCGGCTTTCAAAACGGACGGCACCCCAGGCTGGACAGGCTCGCCCAGTTGTTGGGCTTCCCCGCGGCGCAGCAGATAGACAGGCGAGGGCTCACCGCCCATATCATAGAGCGCGCGGACGCGCGGCTTCTCCTTCAACTTGCGCTTGTTATCGGCAATGCTCTTCCGCAATGCGGCGGTTTCCGTCTTGGCTTGCGGAAACTTGTTCGCAATCTCGTCATCGGTGACCTTGATAGCCGCCTCGAACTTATCCACCAGGTACGCTTGTGCCGCGGTGCGTTTCTCTTTCGGAGTCGCGATGCCGGATTCCAGATCCAGGCGGACTGCGTCCGGCAGAACAGCTAATCGCTCCCGTACAATCTGGTCGCGCAGGGGCTTGTTCTTGGCTTCCAGTTCCGCTTCAGTCCGCTTGATATCCACTTCGATGGGTGCGTTATGGGCGGCGATTTCCTTGATCTCGCTCTCAGGCGCGAAGTCGAGATAGCGATCGGTCGGCTTCACCCAATCGTACGGATCGTAGGCGGATTGCAGCACCGCACCCAGGCGGTAATAATCACGCTGCGGAAGAGGATCGTACTTGTGATTGTGGCATCGCGCACAGCCTATGGTTAAGCCCATCACCGACGAACTCAGCACATCGATTTCATCGGCAATCACGTTCATCCGCTCGGCGACGGAGCCGTTTGCCTGCGAGTACGTCCCGTCTGGTGTCATGCGCAGAAATCCGGTCGCCGCAAGTTTCTCAAGGAGCTCCGGAGTGGCCTTCTTCGCGTGCTTGTAGTCCACCAGTTCATCGCCGGCAATCTGTTCCGTAAGGAACTGGTCATACGGTTTGTCGTTGTTGAACGCGCGAATCACGTAATCGCGGTATCGCCATGCATTGCCGCGGATCAGGTCTTCATCAATGATGCCTTCCGAATCCGCATAACCCGCCGCATCCAGCCAGAACTTGCCCCAACGCTCGCCGTACTGCGGTGAGGCCAGCAGTTTCTCTATCAACCGCTCATAGGCGTCCGGCCGCGAATCCCGCTCATACGCGTCGATCTCTGCGGGCGAAGGCGGCAAGCCCGTAAGATCCAGCCAGGCGCGGCGCAGCAGAGTGAGCCGTTCCGCGGGCGGGGCGTATGTCAGCTTCTTCGCTTCCAGCTTGTGCAGCAGGAAAGCATCAATCGGATTGCGCGCCAGTTCCCCATGCTGGACAGCGGGAACCGCCGGGCGCTTCGGAGGTTGGAACGACCAGAATTCGCGGTCCTTGGCAGCCACCAGGTGATCCCCTTCCGCGGTCGCCGGCTGCTTCGGAGCGGCGACAGCCCCGCCCGCAATCCACTTGCGGAGCACTTCTACTTCGGCGTCGGACGGCGGCCGCACGAAGTATTCCGACAGTAATTTTGGCGGAGGCATCTGACCCGATGCGATCCTCCGCAGCAGCAGGCTTTCCTCAGGCTTGCCGGGGATAATCACGGTACCGGACTTCCCGCCTTTCATCCTGCTCGCCTGCGAACGCAAATCCAATCCGCCTTCCTGCTTCCGCTTCCCGTGGCAAACAACGCAGCGCATCTGGAAAATGGGAAGCACGTCGTTCTCGGTGACCAGTTGCAGCGGCTGCACTGCCTCTTTGCCGGCGTCGCCTTTATCGATCCACTGGCGAATCAACGCAATCTGCGCATCACTCAACTTGGGCTCAACGGGCGGCATGGATCGCGAGACGATCTTCTCCACCAGCAGGCTCTTGTCAGAGGTTCCGGGCAGGATGGCTGGACCGGTCTTCCCGCCTTTCAGCAGCCCTTCCCTTGTACGCAGATCAAGCCCCGCCTGCGCTTTCGGCCCGCTGTGGCAGCCCAGGCAGTGTGCGCTGAAAATTGGCAGAATCTCCGATTCAAACTTGGGCGGCTCGGCGGCCATCGCAGGGGCAGCCATCAGGCCGGCCAGCAGAACAGACGTGCTTATACAGTGGATGAGCTTCATGAATTAGAACATCAGCTTCAGACTGAACTGAATACTCCGCGATGCCTTCGCACTAGTGATTATCCCGAAATTCGAACTGTTGAACGTGGTGTTCGGGTTGTTGAAATTCACCAGGTTGAACGCGTTGAAGAACTCCGTCCGGAACTGCACGTTGCGCCGCTCGCCGATGGGGAAGTTCTTCATGACCGAAGTGTCATAGTTGGTCTGGCCTGGCCCGCGCATGATGTTGCGGCCGGTGTTGCCGAAAGTAAACTGGGCAGGCGCCGCGAATGCCGACGTATTGAACCATTGCAACCGGGTTGGATTGGACGAAACCGGATTTCCAACCAGATTCGGCCGCTGTCCGCCAGCCCGCCCGATCGATGCGTTGTCGAAGCCAAGTAGTGCATTGATGGGCTGTCCGCCATACAAACTGAGAATACTCGACCATTCCCAATTACCCAGAATAACGCGTTCGATCCCATGATTCAGATGTTGCTTCCCTTTCCCGAACGGCAACTCGTAAACGCTACTCAATAGGAACACATTAGTGATGTCCGCGCTCGATGTGGCGTGATCGGGGCGCCAATTGCGCGGGTCTTGCGGACCGCCGTTGTTGCCATTCCGCTCCGTAGACCAGATGTCCAGGTTGTGAGACCAGGTATAGCTGGTGAGGAACGACAGTCCGTTGGAGAACCGCTTGTTCAGCCGCATTGAAAGCCCGTTATAGCTGGACGGCGCCCCGTTGTCGTCCCAAGTTAGGGAGCTGTAATCCGGGAAGGGCCGCCGCGCCTGCACCGGGCCCGGTCCGGGAATTGCATTATTCTCCGTGCGGCTCTGCAGCAGCTTCACCGACTGCGAGCCGATATAGCTTACATCAAGCAACATGGACGCAGGCAGTTGGCGCTGCACCGTCAGGTTCCACTGCGTGGAGTACGGAATCTTCATCCGCGGATTTATTGAGTAACCGCCCTGCCCTTTTGGGCTCGCCGGAATTTGTCGATCTCGTCCCCAAGGCCGAGGTTTTCGAGACCGGCATCAAGGT
>JANXXV010000679.1 GCA_025350445.1 Bryobacteraceae bacterium
AGCCCGCGCGCCTTCAGGTCTTTGAGCAAGCCCGCTACAGGTTGATCCACCTCTTTGCAGTGTTTCGGAATGCGGCCCTTGATATCGCCGTGGTCATCCCATCGGTCGCCACCGGCTCCATGCACGGCCATCACAAACCGCACGCCACGTTCCACCATCCGGCGCGCCAGCAGACATTGACGGCCGAACGGTTCTGAGACGGCGTCATCCAGACCGTATAGCTTTTTCGTGGGTTCGGATTCACTGCGCAGGTCCACCAGTTCCGGCGCTTCCATCTGCATCCGAAACGCAAGTTCGTATGCGGCGATTCGGGCATCCAGTTCGCTGGTGTTGGATCGCTCGGCAGAGTGCTTTTCATTGAGCCAACGAAGCAGGTCCAACTCGTCGCGTTGATGCTTCGGCGTCATGTCGGCGCGCGGCTTCAGATCGACAATCGGTATCGCGCCGGAGCGGAACAGAGTGCCCTGGTAGGCCGCGGGCAGAAATCCATGGCCCCAAACCGAAGCGCCTCCGATAGGCGCGCCCCGCCGGTCGCCAAGCACGATGAAGCCCGGCAGATTCTGGTTCTCGCTTCCCAGGCCATACGTTGCCCACGCCCCAACCGAGGCGCTTCCGGGAAACATATTTCCGGTGAGCGTATGGTAGACCGCCGGACCGTGATTGTTGTTATCTACCTTGATGCCCTGTATGAAGGCCATGTCATCCACACACTGCGACATGCCTGGCAGCAGACTCGACATCCAACGTCCCGATTGGCCTTGTTTCGCAAACGGGAAAGGAGACGGAATCACGCGATTCGGCGCGTTAGAAAAAGTAGCAATCTCACCTACGGTGCCTTCCGGCTTAGGAATCTGCTTGCCCGCGTATTTTTCAAGCGCCGGTTTGTAGTCGAACAAATCCACCTGGCTTACGCCGCCTTCCATGAACAGGAAGATGCAGCGCTTTGCCTTCGCCATCAGGTGTTGCGGCTTTGGCGCCATGGGACCTTCCGCCATGGAAGGCGCAGCCATCGCGGAGAACGCCAGTCCTCCAAGCCCCAGGTAGGATTGGGTGAGAAAGTCACGACGATTCATAGCGGTCTCCGTTAATCAACGTACAGGAATTCATTGGAATTGAGCAACACGCGGCAGATACTGACAAGAGAGTAGCCGGACTCTGCAAATTTCTTTAGCTCATCGGGCTTGGGCGGCCGGTTCAAAACCGTTTCAAACGCTTTCGTGATTCGCGTCGGCGCGTCTCCTCCGGCACTGGTGGCGATCCGCTCAGCCAGATGCGTCGCCTCCTCATTCACTAAGTCGCCATTCATCATGGAAAGCGCCTGCAGAGCCGTCGTGGTTACACTGCGCCGCTCGCACGATTCACTGAACACCGGAGCATCGAAGGCCAGCATCATCGGCTGCGGAAGCGACCGGCGCTGAAACGTATAAATGGAAAGCCGGCGATTGTCCGCTTCCGATTCGTTGGCTTCCCACATGGCGCCGCCCTCGCGCCCGTAGCGCGCTGAGTCGGCCAAGTCTGCCGGAAGCGGCGGGTACACGCTGGGTCCGCCCATCGACAGATTCAAACGATTGCTCAACGACAGAATGCCATCGCGGACCTGTTCCGCTTCCAGACGCCGGCGATCGAATCGCCACAACAAGTGATTCTCAGGATCGATGGTATTGTCCTTCGCGCCAGGGTTCTCAGACGATTGCCGATAGGTGCTCGAGTTGAGAATCAGACGATGCATCGCTTTGACGCTCCACCCTTCATCCACGAACTTCAGTGCCAACCAGTCGAGCAACTCGGGATGCGAAGGCAGTGAGCCATTCTTTCCAAAATCGCTGGATGTCTCGACGATGCCGCGCCCGAAATGATACTGCCAGATTCGATTCACCATCACCCGCGCGGTAAGCGGATTTTCAGCGCTCGCAATCCACTTGGCTAGCGTCATCCTAAGACCGCGCGTTGGGAACTGTCGATAGCGATCGGATTCCAGCGCTGCGGGCTCGGATTTGCCCGTGATGGCAGAGGGGAACCCAGGTTCCACGACTTCACCCGGTTGACGGTAGTCTCCGCTTTTCAGGACATGTGTCAGCGGCAGTCCCGGTCCACTGGGAGGACCAGGATCATTCATGACCGATAACGTGCGCGGGTTCAACCGTGCGATGCGCTGATGGATTAGAGCTATCTTTCCCGCAAGTTCCTTGTGACGCTCGACCTCTTCCTTAGGCAACAGATTCTTCGTGGCTTTGCCTACTTCCAGATTCAAATCGTCCAGAGTCAGATTCTTGTATCGGGCGGCGTTATCAACCTTTCCCGACTTCACAGCGTGCCGCAGCCTATCCAGAAAAATCTTCTCAGCCGTATCCAGAGCATCGCGCTGTTCCAGATCCTGTGTCCGGTTTGCGTCTTCCAGAAGATCGGCATGCACTTGCCGTTCCTGGACGCTGAACAGCGTGCTGTCCTTCTGTCTCAGCTCCAACCGCAGATCCTCCTTCGTGAGTTCGCGGTTCCCGGCGTCCGCTGTTTTCAATTGGATGAGCTGGTCTAAAAGTCGTTTCTCCAACTCATCCAGCGCCTTTTTATCGGGTCCGGATTTGAGCTGCTCTTCATACTCTTTCACTTTCGCCGCAGCGCGTTCGCCGAACGCTTTGTCCTTGTAGGGAACCTCGACATCTTCTACTTTGACCGCCTGGAAAAAGGCCTGCAGGCGGTAGAAATCCTTCGTGGGAATGGGGTCGTATTTGTGGTCGTGGCAACGCGCGCAGCCGACAGTCATTCCAAGAAATATGGAGCTGGTGGCGGTTGTGACCTCATTCAAATAGTTCTGGCGGACGTCATCGGCAACCAGGTTCGACCGGTCCCACGGGGCAAGCCGCAGGAACGCCACTGGTATGTGTCCTTGTATATCTGGCGCATAGTTATTTCGAGTCTTACTGTGCTCGTCCGCTCCGGCAATCTGCATAGTTACGAAACGGTCGTACGGCATGTCCGCATTGAAGGCGTCGACAACCCAATCGCGGTAGCGCCACGCATTTCCGATTCCGCCGTCGCCTTCCAGGCCGCTGGTCTCTCCATAGCGAACCAGGTCCAGCCAATGGCGGCCCCAGCGGGCACCGTAACGCGGATCGGCCAGCAGCTTGTCAACCAGCTTTGCGTATGCGCCGGCGGAGTCATCTTGCAGGAACGCGTTCAGTTCCGCGGCACTCGGCGGCAGCCCTACTAAATCGAAATACACCCGGCGGGCCAGTTGACGCCGGGAAGCGGCGGGCGCAGCGGGAAGCTGCTTTTCTTCCAGCTTGTTTAGCACGAACGCGTCAATCGGATTCTGCACCCAGCTCGGGTTTGTCACCTTGGCCGGTTCGGTCCTGGCAGGCTTGCGGTAAGACCAACGCCAGTCCTGTTTGACTTGCGCTTGCTGGTCGGGCTTGAGGTGATTGATCCAGTCTTCAATCTGAGTGATGTCCGCGTCGGCCAGCACTTTCCCCATCGGCATGCGCGGATTGATATGGCCTTTCAGGATTTTCACCAGCGGGCTGTTCGCCGCATCGCCCGCAATCACCGCGCGCCCGTGCTTGTTGCCGCCCGCAATCACCGAGTCGACACTGGAAATGGAGAATCCGCTTGATTTCGTCTTACCCGAATGGCAAGCCACGCAATTTACGGTCAGCACCGGTTCGATCTTCTGTTCGAAGACCGTGTCGGTTGCGGCCAGGAGAAGTCCGGGCATCAGCAGGGGCGCTAGAGTGCAACGTAGAGTCATAGCTGTCGGCTCCATGTTATCAAAGAGCGAGCGATCAAGCGATAGTGGAAACCATTGACCGCGAAGATAGAAATCGCTTGAGCGCCCAACTGCCTTGACGTGAGTTCTGAAGTTCGATAGTATCTGTTTCAGTCTGGTAAGGGGGATTCACCATGTTGTATTTCACTTCGGGGATGCTTGAGTTTCTGGCATCTGGAAACAGACCCCGTTGTGATTAATCCGGCAAAGCCGATTTTCTAGACCAAGGCTCAAAGCTCTCGATGTTGAAAGGAAAATGGCAAATGACAAAGCAACGCTGCTCCACGTCGATCGGGTTTAACCGATTGAAGTTCTACTTGAAAATATCGCTGATCGCCGTTGGGATACTGCTACTCAACCAAGGCGACGCGCGCGCACAAAGTTTTCTGGCCTCCGTCTCGGGTATTGTGAACGATCCTGCCGGAGCAGTAGCTCCCAATGTCAAGGTCACGGCGACCGACATTGCGCGCGGCGTGTCTTTTACCGCCACCAGCAATCAGGACGGCGTCTATTTGATTAACAATTTGATCCCCAGCACTTACAAAGTGACCGCCGAAGCCCCTGGGTTTCAAACGTATGTGCTGAACGGGTTTCCGTTACAAGCGAGGCAGGAAGCCGGCCTCAACATCACCTTAACACTCGGCACATCCGCTCAAACGGTCGAAGTGTCAAGCCAGGTCCAAATGATTGACCCGTCGAACGCGACGCTCGGCGGAGTAGTGAACAACAAATCGATCGTTGATCTGCCCATCATCAACCGGAACATTCTGACGCTGATGGCGATCGAACCGGGCGTCCAGCCTTCGACGCAGAATAACTATTCGAGCAATTTTTTCACCAGCGCCATACGCTATTCGTTCAATGGCGGGCTGGAGTCGACTTCCGATTTCCAACAGGATGGTATCTCCATCCTGAACCAGAGCGATATTCCAGGCATCATGGGCCTGACGATGCTGCCGTCGGTGGATGGCGTGGACGAGATGCGCGTCCAGACCAACAGCTATTCCGCCAGTTACGGCCGCAGTGGTGGCGGAATTACCACCATGGTTACGAAGTCGGGGACCAACGCGTTTCACGGCACTGCATTCGACTTCCTCCGTAACAATGGCCTAAACTCCAACAACTTCTTCTCCAACCGGGCCGGTGCGAAAATCGCGCCGCTGCACGAGAACCAATTTGGCGGCTCGGTCGGCGGTCCCATCATTAAGAACAAGACGTTCTTCTTCGTGGTATACGAAAGAGATATCAACAACGCGGGTGCGTTCAACCTCTTCACCGTGCCCACTGCCGCGGAACGGACCGGAGATTTTTCCGGAGCCCTTAATGCCGCGGGCCAATTAAAGACGCTATACAACCCCTTCAGCACCACCCCAGACCCCAATAATGCGGGTCAGTTCCTGCGGACGCCGTTTCCAGGCAACAGGATTCCAGCCAATCTGATGGACAAGGTGGGGACGAATGCCGCGACGTACTGGCCGGCGCCGAACTTGCCCGGCCTGACGAACAATCTGGCGGCGACCGCCGTCAGCGCCAACCCGCTGCAGCAAGTTACCACCAAGATAGACCACAATTTCAATGGCAACAAGCGGGTTTTCGGTCGATATAGCAATTTGTACAACGTCGCCGGTTCCCCGAATTACTACAGGAATCTGGCGGACACGGGTTTTGGCCCCATGACGGTGCATGGGCACAACCTTGCACTCGGTTACACCCAGACGCTGGGAGACGCCACGGTATTGGAACTGCGCGCGGGAGTGAACCGGTTTAACGCCCTTCGTCCCAGTAACGGGCTGGGCTTTAAGCTGACGGCTTTGGGTTTGCCTGCCAGCACAGAGAACTACCTGAAAGAGGGCGATGTGGAAGAGTTCCCGGGTATTGCCAATCAGGGCTACTCCCTTCTGGGGAACCAGAGCGGCCCCTACTACGAGAGCCACGAGTTGGACTACATCTTTTCGGGCAGTTTGGCGCGGGTGATGGGCAAGCATACGATTACCGTTGGCGGGGAGCACCGGGACTACTTCCTGAACTTCCTGCAAACCAACCCGATGCTGATGAATTTCGGCGCCGACATGACACAAGGCCCGAACGCGCGAACAGTATCATCGACTGCGGGCGACTCGGTGGCTTCCATGCTGCTGGGAGCCGGCGATAGCGGCAGCGCCGGATATTACGCCCGGACGGCCAATGGCAATCATTATTTCGCCGAGTTCATCCAGGACGATATCAAGTGGACGCGGAAGTTAACCATCAATCTTGGTTTCCGGCTGGAACAAGAAACCGGGACGACCGAACGCTACAACCGGATGGCCGCCATCAATCCTTATATTGCCAACCCGATTTCGGCCAAGCTGACCAATCCTTTCACCGGGCAGACGCCTTGGAATGTTACCGGCGGATACGTTTTCGCCGGCAGCGGTGCGAATAGCCTCAACAATCACGCGATCCGCCCGGTGGAGTGGAAGGCGAGCCCGCGGCTGGGAATCGCCTATTCGCTGGATGACAAAACGGTCATAAGGACGGCTTACGGGATATTCTACGGGGTACCGTACGCCGGGGCGACGCGCCAATTCACCAGTGGAGCCTTCCAAACGTCCACCCCTTGGGTGGCGACGGTAGATGGTGTCCATCCCAATACTTTGGCGAGCGACCCATTCTCGACGGGTTATTTCTATCCGCCGGGCAGCTCGCAAGGCTTGCTTTCCGCCATCGGGCAGAGTCTTTCCAGCGCGCAGCCTTCGACACTCAAAACCCTTTACAACCAACAGTGGAATTTTTCGATTCAACGCAGCCTCTCGACGAGCTCGTTGCTGCAGGTGGCGTATGTCGGAAATAAAGGAACACACTTGGCCTGGGGGGGCTCGTCGATGAATGAACTGACGCCGCAGAATAGGGCCGCCGGGAACCAACTAAACCTGGTGAACAATCCGTTCTTCGGCATTGTTAGTACCGGGCCACTCGCACAGCAGCAAGTCCAGTACGGCCAATTGGTTCGTCCGTTTCCCCTCTGGCAGACCGTGTCGGCAAACGGCACCGGCATTGGCAACTCCGAGTACGAAGCGCTGCAGGTCCATTTCACCAAGCGATATTCGGATGGCCTCAGTCTGATCGTCGGTTACACCTGGTCCAAGCTCATGACAGATATCTCAGACGGTGTCTGGAGCAGC
>JANXXV010000686.1 GCA_025350445.1 Bryobacteraceae bacterium
TCCGCAAATGGGCGCAGTTTGTTCGACGGGTTATCCGATGATCGCGCCCGTGTCTTACGATAGAAGCAGGAAGTATATGGCAACTCTTGATTGGTCGCAATGTCCGGTCGTCGAAAGCATCCCCGGCAAGGTAAGCGGAGCTTGGGTTTTCCGTGGTACCCGCGTCCCCGTGTCGGCAATTTTCGAGAATCTAAAGAGCTCGACTATTGAAGAGGTCCTTGAGAATTTCCACGTCACGCGGGATCAGATTCAGACCGTGTTGGACTTCGCTGCAAAGAGTGCGCAGGCACCGCTTGAAACCTTGCAAGTCTGATGAAAATTATCCTCGATGAGAGTACACCGCAAAAACTGCGGCTGCTGATCAATGCCAGCCATACGGTGGTCACGACGTGGTTCCAAGGTTGGTCCGGCCTGAAGAACGGAGCCTTATTAAGTGCTGCGGAAGCCGCGGGCTTCGACCTGTTCATCACAGCCGATCAAGAACTCAGCTATCAGCAAAACCTCACGGGCCGGAAGATGGCATTGTTGGTTTTGAGCACGAATAATTGGGGTTTGATCAAAGCACATATCGTCCAGATCTTGGCCGCGATTAACTCGGCAACACCGGGAAGCTTCGCGTTCGTCAATATCAGATACGCGCGCGTCTAGCTATGCCATGTCTCGCCAGCCGGCCTGCGGCATCACACCCCAACCCCTACTTAGCCTTCGCCCGCACCACCGAGATAGTAAATACCGACAGCGGCTCCGAAAGCAACGCCCCGGCCATCTCAATCCGCGAAACCAGTGCCAGCTCCGGCTCATGGATATTCGCCAGCAAGTCTTGCGCACCCACCCCAAACAACTTCCCTGTCCGCCAAGCCACCAGCCGCGACAACTGAATCGAAGGCCAATGCTCGCGCAAAGCCTGGTTCGGGCGCAGCGCATTCCCGTCTCTCTGATAAACCTCCGCCACCGCATCCAGTGCCTTCCCCAAAGACTCCCAGGCAGTCTGGTTATCCATCGCTTCGTGCGCCGCTTCAGCCACGGCGATCAGAGGCACGACGCGGTCACCGGAATCCTTGATCTCTTCAATCTGCGCCATGCATTTGCCCAGCAGCGTCTTGCTGGCGCCAGGGTCCTTGGCTCCCACCGCTCGCGCGATCCTACCCAGCAAATCCGCGCGCAAACCCGCGAATGGAATCGACGGCACCAAAGAGATGGCGAATTGCGGATCTTTCGGAAGCGCCGCCAAGATCTTCAGCGCCTCTGCCTCCACTTGATCCCATTGCCGCAAACCCTCCGCGCGCCCGGATAGCGAATCGGCATAGAGCAAGCTCATGGGCACCATCAAATCGTCTTCTTTGAATCCCCCAACCGGACTCACATCCGGCGCCGGATCCGGCAGTTTGCCCTCTGGATGCCTGGCCACCGCCGCGCGAAGGCGAAGGTTCTTGGCCCGTAACTCTTCTCCCAGCTTCGGCTGCAAACCCTGCAGCACCTGGTTCAAGCTGGCTAGCTCCACCGCCGCCTCCTCATTCACCTGTACCGAGCCATCCGCGCCCAATGTGGCCTTATCCTCATTCGCAATGGCCGGAGGCGTCAACAGGCTTTTCACCAGAGCGTCCAGAGCCTCGTTGGCCAAAGGTGCCGGCACCTCACGCCAATGCCGGACCAGCATTTCCGAAAATGGACCCGCGGACTTGCGGCGATAGGCCGCCAGCGCATTGCCGAAAACAATCAACCGGCGCGAGTCGTCCCTCGGAAGCTTGGCGAAAATCCTCTCCGCCGCACGATACGGATAGTCCCCTCCCTCCGGAACCAGATTCACAATCTCAATTGCGCGATCAAACTCTCCCTTGGCCAGCAGCAGTTGCGTCACCTTCCCAATGGCGGAAGTCTGGCTGTCGAAATCGCCCGCGGGGTTGGTCATTGACCGCAATAGATCGATCGCCACCGGAAGACTGATGTCCGCCATCGCCTTAACCACTTTGCTTTGATGAGCCGACCGCTGGTTCTCGCCGGACTCCTCCGGAAGCGCGGCGGTTGCCGCAAACGCGCGCCGCAAAAATTCAATGGATTTGGTGTTATCGAAAACGCGATAGCTGGTGCCGATATGCATCAGCGCCATCACTTGAATTTCAGTCCGTGAGGATGGAAGAAACCCACTGGCCGTATCCAGCAGCTGCCGGGCGGCGGCGCGCGGAGTAGGCTGCTGTCCGTAAGAAGTGCTCCCAACACAAAAGAGAACAACCAACCGAATCCATGTCATAACTCGACAGCCATCACTGCAACAGATCGTTCAGCTTCTTTAATTCCGCCACATCGAACTTCGGCTTCCGGTCGAACGTCATCAAACCGTTAATCTCCTGCTCCACATCCGTCAACTGCGTGTAGCAGATTCCAATAAACGCCGGCGTATCGCGAATTCCCTGATACAACTTGCTCAATCGCGCAAACGCCGCTTCTCCATTCTTCTCCAGTCCGGCATAGCCCCACGCCACATCTGACACCTTCTGCCCGGGCATGATGTAGGAAATCCCCCCGAACTCCGAAAGAAAAATCGGCGTCCCGTTATACGCGAATCCCGGCGCCAGCACGGCCCGTCCATTGTTGGGCACGAACGACCCCGGCTTGCTGGTCACATCTTTATACTTCTTCGCCAACGCTTCCCCCTGCGCCGTATAGTCGTGAACACCGAACAGATCCGTCATATCAGTATGTTCCCAGCCATCGTTATCAATTACCAAACGCGTCGAATCCAGCGAATGCGTCAGCGTATACATCGCCTTCAAGTGATCCTGCTGCCGCTCATCGTGAAGGTTAGGCACGCCCCAGCTTTCATTGATCGGAATCCACAAAATGATCGACGGGTGATTGTAATCGCGCTCCACCGCCTCAGTCCACTCGCGCGTAAACCGCCGCACATATTCATCGTCGAATAGATACGCGTTGGCCATTTCGCTCGAAACCAGCAGGCCCATGTGATCGGCCCAATACAGATACCGCGGGTCCTCTAGCTTCTGGTGCTTTCGCACTCCGTTGAAGCCCATCTCCTTCGTCATGCGGATGTCGTACTGAATGGCTTCGTCAGTCGGCGGCGTCAGCGTGCTTTCCGGCCAATAACCTTGATCCAGAACAGTCTTCAAATAGATCGGACGTCCGTTCAGCGTCACGCGGCCATTTTCCACCGAGACCGAACGGAATCCAAAGTACGAATTCACCCGATCCACTACCTTTCCATTCCGCCGCAGCTCGAATGTCACGTCGTAGAGATTCGGAGTCGCCGGAGCCCATAACCGAGGGTTCCGCACATACAGCGATCCCATGGCCCGCGTCTCTTCCGCCATGCTCATGCTCGAAGCAATCACTTTCCCGGTGGACCCGACGATGGCATGGAAGGATGTATCGGGCATCGGCCGCCGCAGTGTGGCCTCGAACACAACCGAACCATCGGTGGAAGGCGTAACCCGCACCCGTTCCAGATAAGTTTCGCCAACCGCCTCCAGCCACACCGGCTGCCAGATGCCGGTGGTCCGCGTATAGAAAATGCCCCGCGATTTCGGCTCCCAAAACTGCTTTCCACGCGGAATGTAGCGGTCGGTAGGCGGGTCTTCAGCGCGCACCGTCACCACGTTCGCGCCCGCCTTCAAGTAGTCCGTCACATCGAAGCGAAAAGGCACATTTCCGCCTTCGTGGCCGCCGATATGCTTGCCGTTCAACCACACCGAGGCCCGGTAATCCACCGCGCCAAAATGCAAAAGCACCCGCTGCCCCTTCCACCCGTCCGGCACCGTAAACGCCCGCCGATACCAAACCCACGGATGAAACGACGTGTCTCCAATTCCGCTCATCGCGCTCTCAAAGCAATAAGGAACCTGGATCGCCTTCGCCAGCTTGCGCCCACTGGCGGCCCAGTCCTCGGCCATGCCCTTGTTCTCGTCATCGAAGTCGAAATCCCAGCGCCCGTTCAGGCTCAGCCACTGCTCTCTCTGGAATTGCGGCTGCGGATATTCGGGGCGCGGAATCATTTGCGCCAAGACAGAAACCGAGGCGGCGAGAAGGATCAGACAAAATCGCATGCCCGTATTCTATACCCCCCGTCCGATCCAGTCCGCCACCCCTCCGTCACCATCAGGACTCCGATCCGGTCCGAACCGAGCCGGTTTCCCATCACTACCTGATGCCCAATACTCTCAATAACTTGGCGGAAATGCGCGCCTTATTCGACTCAATCAGTGGAGGTAGTAAAAATGGAAATGTCCCTAGCTTGGTACCCGGTCACTGATATGGACCGTGCCAAGGAGTTCTACGGCAACACGCTCGGTCTCAAGAAGACCTACGAAATGCAAGGATGGGCCGAGTTCGGCAGCTCGGAAAACGGCCCATCGGTCGGGCTTTCACTCGTGAAGGAAGCCCCGCCCCCAACCGGAGGAGCGACCGTGGTCTTCCACGTTCCCGATCTCGAGGAAGCCCGCAAGAACCTTGAGAAACACGGTGTCGGATTCGAGGGCGACGTTCACGAGATTCCCGGCGTAGTCCGCATCGGAACGTTCCGCGATCCGTTCCAGAACCGTATCCAACTAATGCAAATGCTTATCGGCAGGTAGTACCATGGCGCAAAGGACCAATATGTCACCTGAACGGGAAACCCAATTGCTTTCCGACGCGCGCACCGGAGACCGGGCGGCCTTCGATTCACTGATTGGTCCTTTGCGCCGTCCTCTCTTCGCCTACATCTACCGCATGACCACCCATCCACAGGATGCCGAAGATTTGCTGCAGGACACGCTGGTGCGCGTGCTGGAAAGTCTTCCCGGCTTCCGCCGCGAGTCGCAGTTCAAGACATGGCTGTTCGGCATCGCTACTCACGTTTGCCTGGACCACCTGCGCGCCCGAAAACGCTGGCGCGTCGAAGCGCAAATGATCGGCGAGCACGAGGCGACTAACAGCCCCGCGCACATGGAAGCTCTTGGCGCGGTGCTCGCTAACCCGGCGTTTGTCTTTGAAATCCGCGAACACATCGCCTTCTGCTTCGCCTGCGTATCGCGCACGCTGGAGCCGGAAGACCAGGCGGCGTTGATGTTGCGCGAGGTGCTCGGTTTCAGCAACCAGGAATCGGCGGACATCCTGGAAGTCTCCGAACCAATATTCCGTCATCGCCTCAGCCGCGCCCGGTCCATCATGGGAAAAAGCTACGAGGGGTTATGCCAGCTGATCAATAAGACCGGCTTATGCTACCAATGCCACGGACTGCGCGAGCTCGCGCCGGAACGAAACCGCGGCCGGGACCTGGTCCGGATTGAAGTAGCGCCCGGAGTTCCCATTACCGCCGAATCTTTATTTGACGCGCGGTCGGAAATCGCGCGCAATGCCGACCTGGAGCAAGGCGGTGCCGCGCCCCTGCATCGCATGTTCTTCCAGTCGCTCAGCGAGCGCGAGGAATCGCGCTAGCACAAGCAGTGGTCCATCGGACGGCTGGGCAGCCGCATTGAACCCGGTGCCGGCTATCCGCTACGAGCAAGCAAGAGCTTGCGGAAGAAGCCCGGCCAACAGGATTCGATGCTCTCCAGTTGCTTTTCCCAACCGCCGCTACCGCTGGTCGGACTGTGAACCACCCGGACGACACAACTACCGCCCGCGCGTGCTTCCACGCTCCACTCGGTGCATAACACTGTCGCGCCCGGTCCAAGGTCGCCGCTTTCCGCGGTGAACCCGCAAGGCGGATCCCATGCAGTGATCGTAGCCCTCGACTCAATTCCCGGGCAAAGCGGCAGACCACGGCACCGCCCTCGCGCTCCTCCACGTCAGCCGGGACGAACCACGAAGAAATTCCGGGTCCCGTCGCAACTTACATAAGACAGGTAGCGGCTGGCAGATTTACCTGACTGGTTTCCTCTGCGAAGGCCGAAAGCTCCGGGAAGTCTTCCACCGGAATGGGATGTCGTTAGAAACCGATCACGTCGATTCCACCGTGATCGGCGTCAGTCTAAACGTTGTCCCAGGCAAACCGATTAGAAAACACTATTCCTATACCTGGGATGTCAACACGTCGAAGTGCATGCTATCGGCCACGTTCTCCACGCTCAATGGGAATACTCAACTTCCTACCGGCCCGAAGATCTCTCTGGGACTCGACCATCGAGATTGACGTCCGGGAAATTCGCACGGAAGAACTCGATTGACTTCCGCAGGGTGGCTGGATGCAGTCGAACTAGATTTGCCCAGGCGACAATCCGGTTATATATAAAATCTGACGATCTGCCTTCAATGTTGAGCTACTCGAAATATTGTAGTGTGACGGCGTCGGCGAGGGAGTGGTTCGCTGCCTCAATCAATTTTTCCACCCATTGTCTTTGACTGACACAGTGAACGGTTACTTCCCGGGCCAGTTCAAAGGCATGCGGAGCCAGCAGTTCGCAGGCGGAAAGGTCCCCAAAGTGAACCGATCTTACAAATAGGTACAGATAGGTAGCCCCATCGATCCCGGCATCGGCGGCAAGGATGGATCGTTGCGTGGCAAGGGCGATGGCTTGACGCCGGGTCGTTTCGAGTGAGGGGTCGGTTGGTTGAGCGAACCGCAGACTAGCGTAGAGACTGGTAATATTCGGGCTGCCTTGTTGCCTGGGGCGAAACGGGATGGAGATTCTTTCTAGCTTGAAGTTCTCCTGGTGCGATTCGACAAAGTGGAAGAGCTTCGGAGGGATTTCCGCCAACCGGTAGAACTTTTTGTCGCAGGCTTTAAGGAGCGATGGCCGGACAGGCGTAGAACCACACGCTAAATCCGGGAAAGGCTCTGACTAATGCCTGGGGCTTAAATACCGGC
>JANXXV010000704.1 GCA_025350445.1 Bryobacteraceae bacterium
CCGGCCTGAAGAAGCAGATGGTGTTCGACCGGATGCAGGGGATGGTGGACAGAGCACGGGCCGCGTTGCAAAAGAACCCGCAGCAGGCCGAGCAGATAGCGCGCGAGAATAACCTGACCTTCCAGCGCGTTGCGAACCACGGGCCGAACGAATCACTCCCGGAGTTTGGCACGAGCCATGAAGTGGACACGGCGGTGGCGGCATTGAAGGTGAACGAAGTCTCTCCGGTCTTCCAGATTGGCCAGAGCAAACTTGCCGTTGCCTTGGAAACCGGCATTTCTCCAGTGCGGCAGGGCGAGTTCACAGAGATGCAAGCCGACGTGAAGAAGCAGCTCACAGCGGAAAAGACTCAGAAGCTGGCACAAGAGAAGACTACGGAAATCATGGCGAAGCTTAAGGCGGGCGGCACGGATCTGAAGGCGCTCTCGAAATCGCTCGGCCTGGATCTGCGCTCGACGGCGGCGTTTAGCCGTGAGGGAGCGGCCGACGGAATTGGACCCGCATCCTATCTGGAAGAAGCCTTCACCAAAACGGTGGGTGCGACGGTTGGCCCGGTAACCGTGGATGGCAAGATCTTCTACTGCAAAGTGGAAGAACTGGTGCCTGCCGACCTGAAGGAATTCGCCGCCAAGCGCGACGAGATGCTGCTGGCGCTGAAGAAACGGAAGTCCGGAGAGCGGAAGGAACTGTTCGAAGACGGCCTGGTGACGCAACTGGTCAAAGAAGGCAAGATCAAGAAGTACCCTGAAGTGATCCAGCGTTTGGGTTCGAGCTATCGCAGCTAACGCAATTTTAGAACTGTGCGGGCAGCCGGCCTGGGGGCCGGCCTCCAAAAACAGCGAATGCACCATTTTATCGATTTTGTTTTCCGGACGTTGACCACTCCGGATCTGCTGATTGAGTTTCTATCGAAATTTGTGAGCGGGTGGCTCGGTTACGCGCTGCTGTTCGCGATCGTGTTCTCGGAAACCGGTCTTCTCGTCGGCTTCTTCCTGCCGGGGGACTCACTTCTGTTCACGATTGGCGCCGTGGCTGGCGCGGGCCAGCTTAACATCGCCCTCATCGTTGCCGTGCTGATTGTGGCGGCGGTAACCGGCGTTGCATCCGGCTACATGCTGGGCCGCCACACCGGCCCTAGAATTTTCAGCCGTCCGGATTCACGCCTCTTCAAGCAGGAGTATCTGCGGAAGACGCAGGCGTTTTACGAAAAGCACGGCGGCAAGACGATTATCTACGCCCAGTTCGTTCCCATCATCCGGACGTTCGCGCCATTCGTGGCCGGAGTTGCGCACATGCCTTACACGCGGTTTGCGATGTTCAACGTGATCGGCAGTATCGGTTGGGTGTCGTCGATGACTCTTCTGGGTTACTTTGTCGGCGATATTCCGCTGGTGCGGCGGCACTTTGAAAAAGTGGTGATTCTGATCGTGCTGATGTCAGTGCTACCCATTCTTTTTGAAGTGATGAAGTCGCGGCGCGGGGTTAAAGCGCACCAATAGCTTTTAGCCCGGCTTGTACCTGCGGGTCCATCTTCGCTTCCACTTCATCGCCCTTTGCCACACCGAGCGCCTGATTGAGGATTTCCTGGCTCAAACGGTTCCTGATCCAATCCCTTTCCTGCGACCATTCACTGACGCTGGGGCGAATGTTGTTCTGGGAGAGCAGCACCTGAAGTTCATCGAGCGCCGCACTGGATGCTTCAAAATCGCCGTTGATATCGGCGTGCCGGCGCACGTAGGAGGTGGCGAAGGTGGGGAACACACCGGTGGTTTCCAGCACGATTCGAAGCGGCGTGGCTCCCTCCGGATGGACGATTTGATCCGGCTGGATACCGCCGCCGCCTTTCACCGCCCGGCCTGAATCGGTGTGATAGACGATTGAGTTCTCAGCGCGATTCGTGGCGGTTGCTTCGTCGAGAGCGCCGGCTAAATGCTTCTGAATGGAGCGGCCGCTGGGGGTGTAGTAGAACGCCGTGGTCAACGCGAGGCCGGTGCCATGAGAGAGCGGAAACACGCTCTGGACGATCCCTTTGCCGTAGCTGGGCTCGCCGACGATAGTGGCGCGGTCGTGATCCTGCATGGCGCCGGCCACAATCTCAGAAGCGCTGGCGCTCTTGGCATTGACCAGCACCGCGACCGGGAAGGTATAGGGCGTGGCATCCGGCTTCACGTCGGCTTCGTCGTCCTTCTTGGCGCGCCCTTTGATGGTGAGGATGCGCTGGCCCGGCTTGAGGAACAGGCCGGCGGTTTCAAGCGCGGCGGGCAGCACTCCGCCGGGGTTGTTGCGGAGGTCAAGTATTAGACCTTTTAAATTGTTGCCGCCCAGTTTTTCAATGGCGGCCTTGATAAGCTTTCCGGTGTCGTTGTCAAAGCTGGCGACACGAACGAAGCCGATGTCCGGCTTCAGGAAGAAAGCTCGATCTACGGAGGGACTCTCTACTTCTTCCGGCGTGAGGACGAACTGCAGCACACGGGCATTGCCGGGACGGCGCACATCGAGGCCGACCTTTTGCTGCCGCGATTCGGACAGCAACTGCACCAACTGCTCCACTTCCAGCCGGTTCAGTGGAATCCCGTTGATGCCAATGATCTCGTCGCCGGGAGAAATTCCCGATTTTGCCGACGGCGTCCCGGGCAGCGTCTGCAACACGATCACCCTGCCGGGCAGCAGCGATACTACGGTCCCGAAGCCCTTGCTGGCGGACCGCTGCATTTCCTGCAACTGCTGGAACTGGCCCGGGTCGAAGAACACCGAGTGCGGGTCGAGCCGCTTCAGCATTCCGGGGATCGCCCCTTCGTGGAATGCCTTGGCGCCGTCCACCGGGTCGGCGTTTTCGGTCTGGACGATGCTTACCAGGTCCAGAAACTTCTTCAACTGAACGTCCAAAGCCTCGCTCGCCGCGGGAGCGAAGAACAACCAGAACGCGGCAAAAAATGAAAAACTCACCACATTCAGTCTAACGTGTGTAGCGAAGTGCCCGTTTCGCTTTGTGCCGCTGGAGGGCTAATTCGATCAGCCGGTCCAGCAACTTTGGATAGGGCAGGCCGCAGTGTTCCCACATCTTCGGATACATGCTGATTGACGTGAATCCGGGGATGGTGTTGATCTCGTTGATGTAGAGTTTGCCGCTGCTTTGCTCCAGCAGGAAATCCACCCGCGACATCCCTTCGCAGCCTAGCGCCTGGTAGCAACCGATGGCTGTGCGTTGCACTTGCTGGATCTGCGCTTCGGTGAGGTTCGGTGGAAGGCGGAACTCAGTCTTGTTGAGGATGTACTTGTCGTCGTAATCGTAGAAATCGCGTGAGGGCAGGATCTCGCACGGGATGGTTGCTTTTGGATCGCCGTTGCCCAGGACCGAGCATTCGAGTTCCTGGCCTACGATGGTTCTCTCTACGATTACCTTGCGGTCGAATTGGGCGGCGTTTTGGATGGCCGTTTCGAGCTCTTCGCGGTTCTTTGCTTTCGAGATGCCTACCGACGAGCCTAGATTGGCGGGCTTGACGAACATTGGATAGGGGAAGGCTTTTTCGATTTCATCGAGATCCGGGGGACCGGTGACTACCACGAACTCAACTACGGGGAGACCGGCATCGCGGCAGATACGCTTGGTCATCTCTTTGTCCATGGCGGCGGCCGAGGCGAGCACACCTGGCCCTACATAGGCTAGCTCGGCTAGTTCCAGCAGGCCTTGCATTGTGCCGTCTTCGCCGAAGGTGCCGTGGAGGACGGGGAACACTACGTCGATCTCGGGATTGCGGCCGGGCTCAGGCACGATGGGCCGGGGACGCCACTGGCCTTCCTTTGAGATGAAGTACCGGATGATCTTGTAGCGCTCCGGATCGAGCGCTTTCATGATGGACTCGGCCGAACGGATGGACACTTCGTGTTCGCCGCTTCGTCCGCCGTAGAGTATTGCTACCGATAGCTTCATAGGATTCGCTTTCCCAGGGCTGAGGTTACCAGCCCTACACCCAGCACCGCGGTGCGATTGGCCTGGTCCAGCACCGGGTTTACTTCGACGATTTCGATGGAGAGCATCTTGGCCGAGTCGCAGATCATTTCCATGGCCAGATGAGCTTCGCGGTAGGTCAAGCCGCCGGGAACCGGAGTGCCTACGCCGGGGGCTTCGTCCGGGTCTACGGCGTCCATGTCGAAGGAAAGGTGAAAGCCGGCGGTGCCGGCGGAGGCGATTCCGATGGCCTGGAGGATTACCGATTGCAGGCCTTGCTCGTCGATGGAGCGCATGGTGAAGGCTTGGACTCCGGTGCGTTGGACGAAGGGTACTTCGGCGCGGTCTACATCGCGGAGGCCGACTATTGCTACGTTTGCCGGGTTTACCTTTGGAGTGTAACCGCCTCCGAGATGCGTAAGCTCTTGGGGACCGATTCCTATGCAGCAGGCTAGGGGCATGCCGTGGATGTTGCCGCTGGGGCTGCTGTCCGGGGTGTTCATGTCGGCGTGAGCGTCTATCCAGATCAGGCCTAGCTTTTGTTGTTGTTTTTGGAGGTGGCTCGACATGCCTGCTACTGTGCCTATGGCAATGGAGTGATCGCCTCCTAGCACTAGCGGGGTGGAGCCTTCGGAGGCGGCGGTTTCTACGAGGTCTGCTAGACGGGTGCAGGTTTGGGTGATTTGCGGGAGGTAACGGGCAGTTTCGCGTTCGATGGGGAGACTTTCGGGTTGAGCTACTTGCACGTTGCCTAGATCCCTTACTTTGTAGCCCAGGGAGGCTAGGCGTTCGTTGATACCGGCGAGGCGGAGAGCGGAGGGGCCCATGTCCACACCTCTGCGTCCGGCGCCGAGGTCCATCGGCGCGCCGATGATGGCGATTCGGGTTCGGGGCATGGTTAGCGGGTTTTTCCCCGGTGGAGGAGCGCGACCTGGGGGGCGCGCGCGGGCGAGGGCGCCCGCCGTCCTTCCGGTGGGTTCTGGTGTGTTGAGCGGGGC
>JANXXV010000716.1 GCA_025350445.1 Bryobacteraceae bacterium
CTGATCTTCCGTTAGGCCGCGGCCGAGTTGCAGATAAGTGGGATACCACGTGAGAAAGAAGTACGCTCCCCAGCAATACGTGTGATACATCAGCAGTAGCCGGATGAAGTTGCCGTCGCGGAATAGCATCGCCCAGGGCAGCCCGTGGCCTGACCGCCGGATCGGGTTGCCGATCAGCTCGCGTTCAGCGGCGGACACTCCCGGTTTCTCCGCGGCGGTGTCGCGAAACCACCAGTACCAAAGCGCGGCCCAAAACAGTCCAAGCGAACCGAACAGGAAGAAAGAAATCTGCCAGCCGTATTTCTTCTGAATGGGCACTACGATGAGCGGAGTGAGAATTCCACCGATGGCCGTAGCGGCCCAGATCACGCTCGTGGCCCGCGCTCTTTCAGAATCGGGAATCCATCGTCCAATGACCGTGGCTGAATTTGGGAACGCTCCGGCTTCTCCAGCGCCAAATAAAAAGCGGACCACCAGCATCAGCGGAAAGCTGGAAACAGCGCCGGTAAGCGCGGTGAACGCGGACCACCACAGTACGATGCGCGTAAGCACTCTGCGCGGCCCAATGCGGTCACCCAGCATGCCGCTCGGAATCTCGAACATGGCGTAGGCAAGCGTGAAGGCGCCAATCACCCAGCCCCAATTGCTGGGGCTCATATGTAGATCGCGCTGGATTCTAGGACCGGCCACGGCGATGCAAAGGCGATCGAAGTACATCACCAGCACCAGAAAGAAGAGCAATGCGAGAACGCGGACTCGATAGGGCATTCGGCTTCGTTCCAGATTACACGACGTGATACGCTGTGCTGCATGACGACGAAAACAGCGCGACCCGTGGTTGGAGTGGGCTACATCATTCACGAATCGAATTCGTTCAACGCGGAGCCCACTTTAATGGATGAGTTCCGCTTCCGCGAGACTATTGAGCAGTGGTCCGTGGGCTTCACGGAAGCGGCTGGATTTGTGGAAGGTGCGGCCGAGGCCGGCTTCGACATCATTCCCGCGATTCATGCGGTCGCGACCCCGAAAGGCGCGGTGGAGCCGAGAGCATTCGAATTCCTCTGCACACGTCTGATTGAAGGTCTGCGAGCGATTCCGCACATGGACGGAATTCTATTGGCGCTGCATGGAGCCATGTATACCGAAGAATTTCCGCAGGCCGATGAGGAGATCGTGCGCCGCGTGCGCCTCGGCTTTGGCAACGACATTCCGTTTGTGGTCACCCATGATTTCCACGGAAACATTTCACCGGAAATTGTAGAGATGACGAACGTGTTGGCGACGTATCAGCAGTGCCCGCATCTGGACATGAAACAGCGCGGCGTGCACGCGGCGATTCTAATGGGCGGCATTCTGTCCGGTGAAATTCACCCGGTTCAGGCGCTGGTGAAGCCGCCGATGCTATGGAACCTGGTGTTTCATAATACGTACGAAGAGCCGCTCAAGACCATTACCGACGCTAGCATCGAACTGGAATTGCAGCCGGGCATTCTGAGCGTGAGTGTAGCGGGCGGCTATCAATACAACGACGTCCCTTATATCGGCTGCTCAGTCATTGTAGTTACCGATGGGGATCGCGACCGCGCACAGCGCGAGGCGCAGCGGCTTGCTGACCTGATGTGGGCGCGGCACGAAATGACACGGCTGAACCTGCCGGATGCGGAAACAGCAGTGCGGGACGCGATGAAATCCGATAGCTTTCCAGTGTCGTTGTTCGATGTCGGCGACAACGTAGGCGGCGGTTCTCCAGGCGATGAGACTACGCTGCTGCATGAATTTCTGCGGCAGCAGGCCAGCGGCTGGGTAATTGCACTTTACGATCCCGAGGCCGTGGCCGCAGCGAAGTCCGCGGGCATCGACGGCGTTTTCGACATGCCCGTGGGCGGCAAGTCCGTCAGCACAGCGGGCAAGCCGGCCAGAGTCAAGGGTAAGGTCCGCTCACTCCACAGCGGCGAGTTCATTGAAACCGCGGTTCGCCACGGGGGGCAGCGTTACTGGAGCATGGGACAAACCGCTGTGATTGAAGAAGAGCATTCCACTCCCGATGACTTGAACCTGGTGATGCTTACCACGCAGCGGGTCTGCCCCATGTCGATACATCAATTGGTGAGCTGTGGCATTTACCCGGAACGCCAGAAGATTTTAGTAGCAAAGGGTACCGTAGCGCCGCGTGCGGCTTATGAACCGGTCTCGGCGAAGGTGGTGCTTGTGGATACACCCGGCACCACGTCGGTCAATCCGAAGCGGTTTCAGTTTCGGCGGGCGAGGCCGGGGCTTTGGGAACTCTCACTTCCCTAGCCACCCTTCGAAGGCTTCCAGCGTGTTCGCTCCACGATAGACGCGGTCGGGTGATTTCGCTTTGTCTTTAAATTCGAATTTGAGCTCCACCGGGCCATCCACATTCCACGGCTTGAATTCGCGAACATGCTCCGCTGCTTTCCTCGCGGCGTTCTGAATGCGTTCCTGGGCGTCCTCATGGGAAAGACTGATTGAGGATGCTTTGCCGGCTCCTCGTTTGACGGCCACTGTTTCCGCCTTCGGTTGCAGCTCCTTGATCTCATCGCAAGCGGCTTGATCTCCGGCGAGCATGATCACCGGAATGTGAAAATAACCGGCAATCGCGGCAACTTGTCCGATCTCACCCACGGATCTGCCGTTGAGTGAGATCCGATCCACGCTGAAACTTTGCGAGTGCGCGAGCACCCCGTTCTTCGCCCCGGCCATGGGATGCTGGCCGATGAATAGAATGCCATCGTAGAGCCGATCCTCTAAATAATAGTTGGCGGGAGTGGGCCGGCCCTGTATCAATTCCACAGACGTGCCGACGTCGGCAATGGATAAGCTGCGGCTGCCATCGTGGCCATCCCACACAACAATTTGTCCAGCGCCGGCGGACCGCAACCCCTGGATCGCGGCCATGAGCTCCCCCACTAATAGCCGCTTGCTTTCGTCAAAGCGCCGCTGGCCGGGCAGCAATTGCTCATCGGCATTGTTGACGCCGCCGACGCCTTCCATGTCGGTGACGATGAGAAATTTCGGTTTCTGTGCGCTGCAGACCGCGCAGAGAAACATTCCAAGCCACGCAATGCGGAATGTATTGTGCATACCGAATAGTATCTCAACGAAAGAATTCATCGATGTAAGCGCGATCCGGTTCGCCAACATATCGGTAACGAAAAGCGGGACCGGGAAACACGGCTTCATCCATCCAATTCGTGGGATCGCTCCACATCACTGGCCGGGTTCCCATCGCCTTGACTAGATCCGGCAGATCCCAATGCAGCGCGAATCCGGGAATCATCGCGTCGAACAGATTCAGGCTTAGCTGGCCCTCGAACGCGGGCTGGAAACTCCACGGCGTCCGATCGAGCCAGACCTTGCCGATCCTGGGATCAACGGCGGCCGCAAGCAACAGCCAGAAGCCCTTTACGCCGCGGGCGTATCCTCGAATGGAAGCAGCATCCACATCGCTCCGGGCGGCCAGAACGTCCACCGCGCGTAGAATGTCGTGCGCCCGCATTGCAGCCAGATTGCGTCCCACCAGATCCGCACGTTCGTTAGTCAACCAGTTTCCCAGAAAGGGCCTGCCGTCATTTTGAGATGGAGAATCGCGCGGCTGGAGTTCCATCACAACTCGTCCGACCCGCACCATCGCGTCAGCAAGCGATGCAGTGGAAGGACTGCGGGTCACGTGAAGCGGCACCGGCAATCGTGTCTCCTCCAACATCACCACGGCGGGCCTTCGTCCCGCGGCATGAGGAATGTAGAGTTTTGCGGAAACTTCCACGCCGGGCTCGCCTTCAAAAGTTATCTGCTGCGTGCGATATTCTTTACCGTCTAGATCCTCGCCGATCTTCACCGCGGGCGGCCGACCAACGGAAGGAACTCCCAGGCGGCGCAACTCCACCTGCAACTCAGCTGCGGTCCGCATCTGCTTTCGGGAATGAAATTCATCCTGTATGATCTGGTTTAGTTTCCGGCTATGCGGCTCATTGTCGACATGGCCGGTCGCCGTCACCTGGAGTTCGTGATTGGTGTACAGCTTCACCGGCAGTTCATGCGAATCGCCTTTGCCATCCTTCAACCAACGAATCATCCAGTCATAAATCGCCTCGCGAGACTCAACGGGAGTGCCATGCGGCCCCTGGCCCACAAAGTATTGAACTCGATCCTGCGCGCCGTAAAGTCCATACCAACGCCGCGCTTCGTCATAGACGGGCTGCGCTCCGGCGGGTGTAAAGAAATCTTCCGTAGTAGCCAGCAGCAGCCATGGCAGCGGGGATGCGACTTCGACAAAATCAGCCACGTCCAAGCCGCTCGCGATGAAGGCCGGCAGACTCATCTCCGGATCGGCGGTAGGTCCGGGAAATAAAAAGCGGAACGAGTTGATGTAACAAGCCGGAGCCGCGGCTTTCATTCTGGAATCGAGCGCACCTACATAAGTGGTGATGGCTCCGCCACCCGAGCAACCTGCCACGCCAATACGATCCGCATCCACATCGGACCGCGTGATCAAGTAGTCCACAGCTCGCATCGCGTCGAAGATGAAATAGCGGGCAACGCTCTGGCCGATCAACAGACTCCTCGCCCCCGATTCAATATGCTCATTCCCGCCCCCGCCGGAAAGCGGCCGGCCCAACTGCGGGAGATAAGTCTGCTCTCTTTCTCCCTGCCCAATGGGATCATAGGCGAAAGCGACAAAGCCCTTCATCGCCAGATTCGCGGCGGTGATTTGTGGTTCCGGTTTGCCTTCCTGCGTATGGCCTGCGGGCACCAGCACCGCGGGATAGCGGCCGGCCTGGCTGGGCTTGTACAGATCGCCGGTGACGTAAAAGCCAGGCAGGCTCTCAAAGATCACTTTCTCAATCGTGTAGGACTCAGCCTGAATTCGCCCGGTGATTCGCGCGTTGAGCGGGCCGCTGTATGTGGGCAGGCCGCCGAGAATTTCGAGAAGCTTCTTACGCACCGCCTGCTTCCGCTTGTCGGCATCAGCCACCGTAAGAATCTCCGCAATTGCTCGTTCGCGCTGTTCCAATTGCCGCTGTGCGATGTTATCCAGCCAACGAAAAAACGGATCCGGAGGCGGTGTCTGCGCTGGCAGCAAACAAGCGATCCCCAAAAGCGCCAGCGTCTTCCACTTCATCGGAATCTAACTCTTGCTCAGCGTTCTCTGCAAGCGCTCCGTCTGCAACTCATGCAGTGTGCGCATCACGTTGTACGCGCTTAACTCCACTAGCAGCCGCGTTACGCCTTCATGCTGCGCGTCGTTCAACGTGCCTTCCACCGTTCGCATGGTCGCCACCAGCGTTTGCTGCTGGGCATCCAATTCCTTGCGCTCAATCACGCCGTCGGCCATGGCGTCTGCGAACGAAGCGAGCTTCTCCACTTGTTCGTCAATCACCGGCATCGCCGTTGTTTCATCAAACCAACTCATCCGCGCCATATCGTCTCCTTACGCTAGTTCCATCATCCGCCGCAGGTGTGTATAGCGTTCCTGCAACTTCTCTCTGCCGCCGTGCGCCGCCGTCCGCTCCACAATTTCCTGCGGCAGAAATTGCTTATCCGTACACTCCAGAATCGCCGCGATCTCTTGCAGCTCTTTCTCCATCCCTTCAGTGGACGGCATGAACTGCTCCACTGCTTCCCCCAGCGCCTCCCGCGTAATGTGTGTCACTCCTGCCAGCAAAGACAGGCGCGCCGCGCGGCCCACTAAGCCCTCCACATCCGCCCCGCTCAGCTTTCCCAGATGCGGAATCTCCGGGACATCTTCAGGCTCCAATTTCGCCCCCGCCTTCCTCGCCATCGCCAGAAACATCGCCTGCACCTGCACCGCATCGGCCGGATAGAACAGCGGAATATGAACCTCGGCCCGCCCCTGCCGCTTCAAATCGATCGGCAATAGATCCGGACGCGCCGTCAGCAGCATCCACAGAATCCTGCCCCGATATCGTGTATCGCCCATCTGCGTAGCGATCATGGAAAACACGCGGCTGGACGTTCCTGAATCGCCTTCCAGTTCCCGGTCACCGAGCGCCGCATCAGCCTCATCGATTACTACGATCGCCGGACCCAGGGCGCGCAACAGATTCAGCAGCCGCTCCAAATTGCCTTCCGTTTCCCCTACGTACTTTGAGCGGAAGTTTCGCAGCATCACGCACGGAATGCCGATCTCACCGGCCAGGCATTGCGCCAGAAAACTCTTGCCCGTGCCCACAGGCCCGCACACCAGATACCCCATTGGCAGCGCTTGCAGATTACCTTGCTTCAGCAGAGCCGCATCGTCCCGCAACCTTTGTTTAATAGGTGCGTGGCCGATCCAGTTCTCAAAATTCCAGCGCGGCTCTATGAACTCCAGCAGCCCCATTGACTGGCGTTCAATCAAGTGCTTCTTCATTTCCCGAAGCCGCTTGGAATCCAGCCGCTGCTTGCCTTCGAATGCGGAACGCAACACCGTGCTTAGATCCAGCAGTGAGATTCCAGCCGTCTGTGCGGCGAGCGCCTCTACCGCAAAATCGGAAATCTCAGCTAGACTGCGGCCAGCCACGGTGAACTCAATGAATCGCCGCCGCTCATCCTCGTCAGGCAGTGGAATCTCAATCGCCGCCGTGTGCGGGTTCGCGGTCAGACGCTCACTCAGCGCCGCCAGCTTTTCGTCCACCAATACAAACGCCATGTTCAACCGCTTCAAGTGCGGGCTCGACGCCCAATTCAGCAGCGTCACCACTTGCGTAGCGGCAGGCACGGAAAGCCGGCCCGGTTCACCCGCGGGCAACAGAAAGCTGGCGTAATCGATCAGAACAGCGGCGGACACACGGTCGCCCTCGGCCGCCATCACGTTGTTCTGTACGAAGCGGTCTAACATCGCGAACGCCATGGCAGGGTCTCGCCGCGCCGCTGCCAGATCGCCCACTTTACGATTCGCCAGCACCACCATTTCTTTCAACCGCTCGCCGTCGGACCCCGCGAAGGCCCGCAAGCCACGCGCCAGATCGTAATGCAGAATCAAATCCCAGCGGCCGAATATTTGATCGGCCAGGAAGTCGGCCAGTGGAGAAAACTTCTCCCCATTCGGAACAAGATCCTGCACGTTGCCGTGCAACGCGAATAGCGATGTGGTTCCGGAAAAATAGAGTTCCGATAACCGCGCGGCCCACCCCGGCAGACCGTTCATCGTTGCTTCACCTGGCCCATGTCCGCCCCCAGAATCACCGGCGGCTCCTGCATCTCGTCCGCGAATCCGGTAATCTGCTGCAGTTCATTGATGGCTTTCTCGGTGGATTGCATACTCTCACTCACCGAATCGATCTGGCTGGTGAGGAAGTCCGGATCCTGCCGGTTCACCGCCGCTTCCGTAATCGCTTGAATCTTGGCTTCGATGCGGTCCAGTTCCGCGTGCACGAACTCCGAATTCTGTTTCGCCTTGTTGAAATTGTCCAGACGTTGCTGCTGCACCGCCACCGAATCCTGCAACGACCGGACAATTCTCTCGTCGCCTCCGGTGTGCCCCACCAACTTGCTTTGCGCCTCCGCCAGTCGATTGCCGATCTCCACTTCGTTTGCCCGTTCCAGGAAGCGCTGCAGGTATTGTTGCGATGTCAGCAGCCGCAGAAAAACCCACAGCATGCGGTCCAGCGCCTGCGTGTTCAGGTCTTCGCCACCCACCTCCTGCCGGCCGCGCACGCCCTGCGCGATGGTCCGCATTTCCAGGCAGCGGTTGCGCAATTGTTCAAAGCGGCTGCGCGCTTCGAACGGAAACGTCGCCACAATTTCCTGCAAGGAACGTTGCCCAGCAACCGCAGCCTGCTCTTTTGAAGCCTTGTGCAATTCAGCATCGATTGCCTGTCGAAAACGCACGTTCGAAACCAACCCCGTCAGGTAAACAATCTCACCGGCCGCAATCAGGGACAACACTGCGTCGGGCATCGGACTAATCACGGCCGCGGCCACGCCGCCCAGAAACAAAAGCAAATTCCAGCGTTGCAGAAATGCCCGCTTCACATACTCGCCTACTCCCGCTGTCGAAGGGTTCTCCATGGGCAATCAGATTTCGGCGCGTTCCGCCGAAGCCTCCAGCTTCTCAATTATGTCGCTGATCTCGCGGGATGCGCGCTGGAACTCCGGCTCACGCTGCATCACCCGTGCCGGCCGGTCCGGCGGAGGCACTTCCAGTTGGTGCAGAATCGTTCCGGGCGCGGGTGAAAAAATGTAGACGCGATCCCCCAGGTACACCGCCTCGTTCACGTCATGCGTCACAAAAAATACGGTGGCTTCCAGTTCCCGCCACAAGCTCACCAGCAGATCTTGCATATTGAGCCGCGTACCGGGATCCAGGGCTCCGAATGGCTCATCCATCAGAATGATCTTCGGCCGTAGGATCAACGTCCGCGCAATTGCCACGCGCTGGCGCATGCCCCCTGAAAGCTCATGCGGATACTTGTCCGCATCCCTCTTCACCTGAAGCCCCACCTTCCCTATCCACTCGCGGGCCCGGTCCTCGCGTTCCTTCCTGCCCACCCCGGCGCACTCCAGCCCGAACGCCACGTTTTCCAGCACCGTGCGATTGTCAAACGACGTGTAATCCTGAAACACCATGCCGCGATCCGAACCCGGACCGGGCACAGGGGTTCCTACCACCTTGATCGTGCCCGCCGTCGCCGGAAAGTGCGGACGCAATCCGGCAATAAGGCGCAATACGGTGGACTTTCCACAACCCGAAGGTCCCAAGATCCCGATGAACTCGCCTTTCCCGGGCTGGTCCTCCACCGTGAAAGAGACGTCGTGAATGGCCGTGTATGCCGCCTCCGTGCCCGCGGCAAATGTCTTCGAGACACCTGCGAACTCTACAACGTTCGGGGCGCTCAATCCGCCTCCGTACGGTATGGGAATAGTCCGCGCTGCATCCATCCAAGGAAGCGGTCTATCAGGAAAGCGATCAACCCGATCAAAAACAGGATCAGTACAATGTGGTCGGACATACCGCGCCGCTGGCTGGTGGAAAGAAGGTAGCCCAGGCCATGCTCGGCATTGATCAACTCCGCCAGCATAATGTAACCGAACGCCAGACCGAACAGGCTGCGCAAGCTCTTATAAATATCCGGCAGCGCCAGCGGCACCAGCACCTTCGACACAATCTGCCAGGAGGAAGCGCCCAGCGTCTGCGCCGTTTCCACGTAACGGTCCGGAACGGAAATCACCGCGCGGACGCTATCGGTAAAAACGAACGGGGCACAAGCAATAAAGAGGAACATCGCTTTCTGCGTCTCTTCAATTCCGAACCACAAAATGGTCAGCGGGATCAACGCTGCAACCGGTATGTTCCGGCCAAACAGCGCCACCGGCGCAGTGGCGGCGTCAAACACACGCCACGATCCGGCGAGTATTCCCAGCGGTACGCCCACCAAAGCGGCTAATCCAAATCCAATCATTACGCGGCGCAGCGTTGCCACTACCGAAGCAGCCAGACCCCGATCGTTCCACAGCGCGGGAAAGCTCTTAACCACCTCTAGCGGCGATGGCAAGATTACCGGAGAGATCCACCGCACTTCCGCCGAAGCTCCGCGCGTCGCCAACCACCAAACGACAACCAACAGAGCCAGCGTACCGGCCCCCAGTAACTTCGCGGCCCACGGAGACGGCGGAATCCGAAGTTCCCACAGCCCGTTTCCGGACTGTCTCGCGATGGGCATACCTACTTGGGCGACTCCAGCGGGTACACCTTGATCTCCACTCGCCGGTTCTTCGCGTGGTTCATCGGGTCGCCAGGATCAGCCGGCCGGTCCCAACCCATTCCAATCGCCGAAAATTGATTGGGCTGCAATGTGGGGAACTTCCTCACCAGCGCTTCCTTCACTGCGTTAGCCCGGTTCATTGCCAGTTCCTTCACCGGAGCATCCGGCACCTGCCCCTTCATAGACGAATCCGTGTGCCCTTCAATCACAATGCGGGCCGCGCCAAACTGCCCCGCCAGCTTGCCCACTTCTTCCACTACGAAGCTCACGTTCGGATCGTACATTTCTTCAATCGTTTTGCCCTTATCGTTCTTCACGATCATCTTCGATAAATCGTAAGAATTCGGATAGAAGTGAATTACCACGGTCTTGGTGAGAATCTCATCGCTCTCGCTTTGCACCGTAGACGCGGCCGCCGGTACAAACTGCGTCGTGTACTCGTTGATCTGCTTGGCGTACTTCGGTTCCTTACCCAGCTTCTCAATCAGCGAGAAGTCCATCACCTGGTCGAAGTCCGTCTTGTCCGACACCACGCCGATTCGCTTGTACAGGTAATACGCCGTGTTCCAAGTCCGCTCAAAGTTCGTGGGGTTGTTTTGGTTCAGAAAGAACTCACGATTTTCCGCGTGATTGGTGCTATGTGCATCGCCCAACATCCCCAGCGCATCGCTCTCCGGAATGGAATAGCCCGCCGCCATCAGCTTCGCAACGGCTTGTTTATTGGGCTGCTCTTTCAACGCCTCCATGCCATCGAAAATCCCGCGTACCAAGCCTTCCAACACGTCCATATGGTCCTTGGCGAAATCGGCGCGCGCAAACCATACGTCGGCAATCAGCTTATTCGCCGTCGCTGTTGTAACCAACATGCGATTTCCCTTGATCTTCGACAGGTTGTAAATATCCGGCGCCCAGGAGACCGCGCCCGCCAGTGACTTATCCGCGTTGAACGCCGCCGCCGCTTGGAAGGCGTCCTGCGTAAACTTAAATTTCACCTCGGCAGGTTGTACTCCGCCGTTGATCAACGCATTCAGTACGAAGAAGTGGGAAGGCGAGTTCTGCGCCAGAACAATGGTTTTGCCGCGCAAATCGGCGATCGTCTTGATACTGTCGCGAACCACAATGCCATCGCCACCGTTCGAAAAATCCACCTGCTGATAGACGCGCGGCATTACACGCGAATCCTTCCGCAAGCTATCCAGCAGCAGCGGCACCATGTCGAGCGTGCCCCATCCAATATGCACATTGCCCGCGGCGTAGGCGTCGCGCATCGCCACCGGGTCGTCAATCAGAACAAGCTGCACCTTGAAATCCTGGCCGCCCGGCGTCTTCCAGATTTTGCCCGCCTTCAAACCGTTGTTCGCAAAAATAATGGGTGCCCAGCCAGCCCACACGTTCAAGGCGAACCGCACCGTGCGATCCGTCATCGGCTTGTAGCTGGAAATACCTTGCACGGCCGGCAACTTCTGCGCCGGAACGTAGTTATAATCCTTCGAGGTGGTGATGCCTTTGGTATCCGCGGCTTCGGCCCCGTTGCCAATTTCATCCTTTGAAATCGCACCCGTCAGCTTGCTGGGCAAAGCA
>JANXXV010000735.1 GCA_025350445.1 Bryobacteraceae bacterium
GACGGCGAGTGGAAAGACAGCTATACGAAATACTACGCACGGAAGTATGTGCGGCAACTTTCGGCGGAAGAGTTACACGACGCGATTACGATTGCCACTAGCCGTCCCGCCAGCTTCGTGTACGGCGGCGATAAGAGCGGCCCGAAGATGGGCATGGCGATGCAGCTCAGCGGTCCTGCCGGCGGCGGCGATGTCAAGTATTTCATGCAAACGTTCGGGCAATCGAACCGAAGCAATCCGCCACGCAATCCAACGGGATCTCCGTTGCAGCCGCTGTTGTTAATGCAGTCCCCGGTGGTGAACGACCGTGTGCTGGCGGCGAAAGACAGCCGCGTGCAGCGTCTGCTGGACACATATAAGGACAACAACGCGCGTGTTGTGGATGAGTTGTTCCTGGCGACGCTTTCGCGGATGCCTTCGAAATCGGAGAAGGAAGTTGCATTGCAGGCAATGGAGCAGGACCGTACGCGCGGGGCGCAGAATTTGCAATGGGCGCTGATTAATCAAGTGGAATTCGTTTTTAATTATTGAGGCTCTAACATGATGACAAACCGAACCGTTGCCGATGTGACGCGCAGCAGGCGCGATCTGTTGAAGATTGGCGGACTGGGATTGCTTGGGGCATCGGTGGACGCCGTATGGCCGCTGCAATTGCGTGCCGGCGAGAGCAAGGTGAAACCGCGAGGCACCGCCCGGAACGTCATTTTCTATGAGATCTCCGGCGCGATCAGCCACGTGGAAGGATTTGATTTCAAGGAAAACACCGGGACTCCGAAGGATCTTGACGTTCACCGGCTGAATTCGGACCTGTCGCTTTCGCGGCTGCTGTTTCCGCGGCTGGAAAAGCAGATGGACAAGTTGGCCGTGGTGCGTTCGATGCTGAGCCATGAGGAAGTGCATTTTCGCGGGCAGTATTATCAGCAGACCGGGCGGCAGATGAATCTGGCGTTTGCGCGCGAGATTCCATCCATCGGGTCGGTGATTGCGATGGAGCTGGAACAGCGGCGAAGAGCGACGGATACGTTTCCTACGTACATGTCGTTCTACCTGGAAAAAGGCGCTGCGGGTGCGCTTGCAACGGGCTTTCTGCCGCCGCGGTTTTCGGTGGTAGACATCAATCCCGAATCCGCCGTGAAGGGCGCCGCGCTGGATGAGAAGGCGGTGGAGCTTTTGGAAGAACGCTGGCGGCTTCTGAGCGAATTGCGGGAATCGCGCTTGATCCGGCCGGCGTCGCTAGGGCGGGATATGGCGGGTTATGAAGACCACTACGAGACGGCGCACCGGCTGATTTCCGATTCGCGCTGGCCTGCCGCTTTCAAGATTGCGGAAGAAGACCGGAAACGGTACGGGAACAACCCCGTGGGCATTTCCTGCATCCTGGCGCGCAATGTATTGGCGCAAGACGCGGGCACGCACTACATTCACATCTGCCATCCGGGCTGGGATCATCACGTACAGATTTGGGACCGTAAGGCGAGTTCGAATCACTACAGCTTGTGCGCGGAATTCGACCCGGCGTTCGCGAGCCTGCTGGAAGATTTGGCGGTGACAAAATCGAAGACCGACCCGTCGAAGACGCTGCTGGATGAAACGCTGGTGGTCTGCATGAGCGAGTTCGGACGCACCCCGGGCGCGCTGAATAACATGGCCGGACGCGATCATTACAACAAGTGCTATCCGGCATTGTTCGCGGGCGCGGGGGTGAAGGGCGGAACGGTACTGGGGCGGACCGACGCCACCGGCGCGAAGTGCCTGGAAACGGGATGGGGCCACAAAGAGCAGCCGCGGATGGAGAATATTACGGCTACCATGTACTCCGCGCTGGGCATCGATTGGAGCAAGGAGATTCGCAATACGCCGTCCGGACGGACGTATGCGTATGTGGATCCGCTGGGCCCTAACGGCTTTATACCGACGAATGATATTTCGACCATTTACGGCTAGCCTGCTCTGCTGTTTGTCATTCGGGATAGCGGTTGGCGCTGAGCCAGGGATGGTATTCATTCCCGCCGGAGACTATCTGCGCGGGCGTTCCCATTCATTGCCGGACGATGGACTCAAGTGGGTTCCCGAATTGATGAAGGACGACCGTCCAGTGCGGCGCATCTATGTGGATGCTTTCTACCTGGACACGCATGAAGTCACGAACGCGGAGTATGCTGCGTTTGTAAAGGCGGCTCATCATCGGGCGCCGTACAACTGGCCGCAAGGAAAATATCCGGAAGGGAAAGGGAAGTTGCCGGTGGTGGACGTGAGTTGGGACGATGCGGCGGCGTATGCCAAGTGGGCCGGGAAGCGGCTGCCTACTGAGGCGGAGTGGGAGCGGGCGGCGCGGGGAATCGCGGAAGGCGCGAAGTATCCGTGGGGGAATCGCGAGCCTGCGAAAACAGATGCGCGCTTTGATGTTCCCGATGGCCCGGGTGAAGTGGCGAAGTTCGCGCCGAATTATTTTGGCGTTTACGATGTGGCGGGGAATGTGTGGGAATGGTGCGCGGATTGGTACGGGATCGATTACTATGCCTCGGCGCCGGAGAAGAATCCCGCGGGGCCGGAAGCGGGAATGTATCGGGTGCTGCGCGGCGGGTCCTGGGCGGATGTGCCGAAATATTTGACGTGCGCGAACCGGAGTTGGGCGCGGCCTGCGGAGCGCAGTCCGAATATCGGGTTTCGATGCGCTAAGAGTTTTGGTGCAAGTGCGGCTCGAAGCAAGTAGAGTGGCGGATTCGCGGTCTGGCTCCCGACGGCGGATGCGAATGAACCGCGCACACCATTGGTTCTTAAAGACTTCCAAAAACTACGAAAGGCACCTGCAAGTTCTGCCATTGCGCCGCTGAGCTGTTGGCGCCGAAGTCGTTTGCATCATCACAGGATCCCCAAGACCAGACCCAGGCTTGATACCAATTGCCACCAAACGCTGGAAAGAAAACCTCCAGAGACTGTGTTCCGATTTGCTCGCTTCCGTCCCCACCGCTTCCGTGTTGCTCATACCAACTGGTACCGTCAGTCCACGACGGCGACAGACCACGCTGCTGGCATACCCAGCGGTTTTCCGTGAAGCCCCATATCCATATATTTGTCGCTGCGTCGTTATGGGCAGTATCTAAATCGGAGAAGTCGAGCCACCAGTAGTCGTATTCCACGAGCGCGGCAAAACGTTGGAAAATATTATCCTCAGTGGCGAAGAAGTTGATCGCTAGCCCAGCCCATGCGGATGAACTGCTTCCGCCTCCCTGCACCTGCAGCGTGTAGTTGCCAGCAAAACCATCTGGATTTGCCCGCGCGTCTCCCGACGCGCCTTGACCTTGGCCGTCGTAAGGCGGAGTTTTTAGCCAAAAGCCGGAGCCCGATACCATCTGGGCTTCAATTTTCTTGCGTGGAGGCCTCTTGTGCGGCTTCGCTGGAGCCTTGGGGAGCGCTTCTCGCACTTCTTTGAGGCTCACAGCGGCCCGTTTGTCTGCTTTTAGAAGTTCAAGCAACGGTGCGCGTTGGCGCGTGAGCAGGGAATTCACTTTGGCTAGATTGGATTTGCGGTTCTCGAACTATTCCCGCATCTGGCGATTCAAGATAGCAGCTACGTGTTTGGCCCCATGCTTGGGCGGTTTTCCTCCCAGAGCCAATTCCAGCGCAAGAACTTGTTCAGATCCATAGGCAAGCAGGGCCATAGATTTACTCCATTCGGGGCGCGCCTGACCGCACCACTATTAAACCTTCTCCATTTGAGGGGATACCTGACCAGATGTCAAGAGATTTCCTTGAAGTAGCTGCGAGCAATCGGGGATTTCAATAAAACACAAGATACACCTGCCCGCCCTGTCAGTATTTATGCATCGTCGACCGCTCGTGGTGGCAGCCTCCCGGATGAGAAGCACCCAAACCATGGAACTGACGGCGTTAGGAGGGAGCTTGTCATTCATTAGGCTGGCTTGGTGGACTCTCTCTCTAAACGTGCCGCCCTAAACGTACCGCCGGGATCGAGACGGTCCCCTTCGCGTTTGCCCCGGAAATTGCGTGAAGAAACCGCAGCGCCGGCATTTCCACCTCATACAAATTATTCCGATCCTGTTTGGTGAACGGAACCTAAAGCAGCGCATCCGGCGAACCTCAATCCACTCGCGAGACGATGACAACCGACCGGGGCTTCACCGCCAAGCCAGGGTTGGCCAGCCATATCTGACGTGGCCGCGGGTGAATCCAGGATTTCCGGAACATCGTGATCCAGCGAACCCTAACGAAGCAGATCGAGAACATTCCGATTTGCAACTCCCATTATTTCGGCGACGCGTTCGCGCACTTCTGCGGCCGTCTCCGGTTTCCATTCGCTCAATCTGGCATTCAGCGTCTCAATAAGAGCATCCATGGGGACTCAACCTGTTCACTGGTCGACGCAGTTCCGGCTCCTGAAGTTCTTGTTCATTTGCGGCGTTTTAATTGAGGTGCCGCACTTTGCCGTCAAACGTGTTCGACCGGGCAACCGATAGATCCCCTGACGCATTTATGTTTAGGATAAGGTGTGGCCGCTCGCTTGAAAGCAGATAAGCCCCCTCGACAGAATTCCGTGCCGTGGACGTAAAACGTGGAGGGAAAACCTTCGACACGGAACGTAGGCAAATGTTAGAATAGAAGGGGCTTAACGAATCAACATACGGAGTCTTAAGCATGGCGGTTATCACTGCAGACAGAGTACGCGAGCAGCGAGCCAGGGAGATCGGGAATTCTCTTGCGAGTGGCCGGATGGAAGGGCTTGAGCCTTCTGAGGGAGCAATGGCGATTTTCCAACGCTACATTGATGGCGAACTGACACTGGAACAAATGGGAGCTGCTATC
>JANXXV010000742.1 GCA_025350445.1 Bryobacteraceae bacterium
GGATGATTCTGGAGGTTGTATAGCTCGCCCCGGAACCGGATGTGCACGCGTTCATAGGGGCCGAACTCTTTGAATGCGGAATAGTCGATGTTCCGGAGGCCGGGGGCTCGAAGTTGATTTCGGCGGCCTGGGCCGATGGCATTCACCTTGAACCCGGCAGTGTTGAAGGCATGCGCAATCTGATCGGATTTCGGGCGGTTGTCCTGTAGTTTCCAATTGATGCCGGTGAGGTCGGCGAAGTTTCCACCGACGCCCATCAGCGCATTGTCCACGCCGCTTAGAATCGTAATCGGAGTGCCTGACTGCGCAGTATAGATGAAGTTGCTCTGCCAGCCGCCAAGTATGTTCCTGATGAACACATCCCGGCCTTTCAGGACGGGCAGTTGCCAGATTCCGGAAACGACGAGCCGTTGCGGAATGTCAAAGTCGGAAAGCCCGCGATAGTCATTGGAGTTGAACGGATTCGGCCCCAAAGTATTTCCTTCCACTGAGCCATAAGAACTGAGCATCCATAACCTTTGACAAGTTCCATATCCTCAAACTAATCAATGAAGCGGTAGACGAAGTTCGCCGGCTCGAATTGAAGGACCACCCCGAACTGGCTGGCAGCCGCTACATCTGGTTGAAAAATCCCGACAATCTGACGGCCAATCAGAAGATCACCCTCGCCGCCCTTGATCTCCCCCGAGGCCACCTCAAAACGGCCAAAGCCTATCAGTTCCGCCTCGCCTTTCAAGATCTTTATCTCCAGCCGCCTGAAGAAACCAAGAAGTATCTCGACAAATGGTTCTTCTGGGCCACCCACAGCCGCATCCAACCCATCATCGCCTTGGCAAGAACCATCCGCGCTCACCAAAACGGAATCCTACGCTGGTTCACCTCCAAGATCAACAACGGCATCCTCGAAGGTATCAACAGCCTCGTTCAGGCTGCTAAAGCCAAGGCCCGAGGCTATCGTTCCAACCGCAACTTTGCCAGTATCATTTATCTCATCGCAGGCAAACTCGATCTTTCTTGTCAACCCACGTGAAACAGCGAAGAACCAGAACTGATATCCACCGACTTCGAGATTGTATAGTTAGCGAGCACTGTAACTCCGTGCGTCAAGCGCTGCTGGAAAGCGAACTGGGCTGAATTGTATTTGGACCAGCCGACTGATTCACCCAATTCGATGGGACCGATGGGCTGATAAAGCCGCCGGGATGCGGATTCCGAAGTGATGTCGATCAGCGTTCCGAGCTGAAGCCGATCAGTTTTACGGTTGTAGTTCGGAACAGTGATCGGCATCGGATTGGAACGGCGGCGCAAGGCAGTCCTGGCGGCTGTAGGACTCCACTGGAAAGTGGAGAACTCCAGTTGCCACAAAAGAGGCTGACCATGCGCAAGTTAAAGGAAGTTCTGCGGCTCGATTCCCTCGGATTGAGCCAGCGTCAGATCGCCCACAGTTGTTCCATCTCCCAAAGCACCGTCCATGAATACGTGTCCGCCGCGCAAGGGGCGGGCGTGAAGTGGCCGGTGGCGGAGAACTGGGACGACCAACAGATCGAACAAACGCTGTTTCCGCAGCGGCCCGCGACCGCGTCCGGAGCCTGGCCCCCGGTTCCGTTACGGCTTTCGCCTGATTACCGGGCGTTCGCCGTCCGCCTCATAGGCGCAGATTCTGGGCGGAAACTTACAGTTTCACCTGGACTATTTCACTAGCAAGGACGATTAGATAAAGGCCTCCTTGGGCCAAGGCGACCTGCGGTCCGACCCGGCTCTGAATCCGCGGGACCTGGCTGCTTACGCATCCGTGGCGAGCCTCATCTTGAATACGGACGAAGCGATCACTAAAGAGTAGATCAAAGGAGCAGATCAACGACCGCACAGGCTGAACGAAAATTACTGCTCACCCGGCGCAGCCTCCTCGGCTTTTAGCCGAAGACGTGCGCGCCGCCGGAGGACTGCCTGCTTTCCTGAACTTGCTCCAAAGGCAAAGCGCGTCATCTATCTTTTCCAGTACGGTGGACCATCTCAGCTCGATCTATTCGACTACAAGCCGAATCTCCACGGGCAGCGTGGCATAGAACTCCCCGAGTCGATCCGGATGGGACATCGGCTTACTGGGATGACAGCCTACCAGGCTAAGTTTTCGACCGCTTCTTCGATCTTCCGTTTCTCGCAACATGGCCAGTTTGGAACATGGATTAACGAGCTTCTGCTGCATTCCGCGAAAGTAGCGGACGAAATCTGTGTCGTAGATCCCTGCATACCGAGGCTATCAATCACGTCCCTACTGCGACCTTTTTCCAGACAAGTTTTCAATTGGCTGGCCGGCCGGCCCAGCATCGGTGCCTGGATTTCCTACGGATTGGGCACCGAGAATAAAGAGCTGCCCGCGTTTGTCGTCACGGTGTCACAAGCAAGCGGCAATTCACAGGCCCTTGCCGATCGCCAGTGGGAGAGCGGATTCATTCCCGCCGGTTATCAAGGAGTGAAGTTCCGCTCCGGCGCCGATCCAGTTTTATACCTTTCGAATCCCCGGATACTCTAATGTGGCGCGCCGCCGATTTCTGGATGATTTGGGCCGGCTGAATGAAGCGAAGCTGAAAGAGTACCAGTATCCCGAAATTTCCACCCGCATCGGTCAGTCTGAGATGGCCTGCAAAATGCAATCTTTCGTACCGGAATTAAACGATCTTTCGAAAGAACTTGAATTCACGTTCGATAGGCACGGTCCGGACTCACGCCGGTCCGGCACCTACGCGGCCAACTGTATTCTGGCGCGGCATCTTGCCGAACGCGGCGTTCGATTCTTTCAGCTATTCCACCGGGGTTGGGACCAACACGACCATCTCCCGAAGGAAATCCGATTACCGTGCCGCCAGACCGATCAGCCCTCGGCTGCGCTTATCCAGGACCTGAAGCAGCGTGGAATGCTTGACGATACTCAGGTCATTTGGGGCGGCGAATTCGACCGTTCCGTTTCCTCTCAGGGCGTCCTCACCGAAGATAATTACGGACGAGACCATCAACCCAAAAACGGCAGTTGAGGGAACGC
>JANXXV010000757.1 GCA_025350445.1 Bryobacteraceae bacterium
CCCCAAGCCGGTACTTGCGCAACTGGGTCTGGACGCAAAGGCAGGAGTGGAAATGACGATTGAGGATGGCGCACTGGTGCTGCGCAGGCCCGCGAGCCCGGCCCGTACAGGTTGGGCCGAGGCTGCCAGGAGTATCGCGGAAGCGGGCGACGACGAACTCGTGATGGGCGAATTTGGCAATGCGGAGGATTCGGAGTTGGTCTGGTGACGCGTGGAGAGATTTGGCTCGTGAATCTTGATCCTACTGTCGGGAGTGAAATCAGGAAGACGCGCCCGTGTGTGGTGGTGTCCCCGTCCGAAATGCACGATCATCTGCGTACTGTACTGGTCGCCCCCATGACCACGGCGGGGCGCGAGGCGCCGTTTCGAATCGGCGTCACACATGGTGGCCGGAAGGGTTTGATCCTGCTCGATCAGGTTCGCGCCGTGGACAAGACCCGGCTGGCGAAGAAACTGGGAGCAGTCTCGGCAAAGACGCTCACCGCCACGTTGAGGACGCTGCAAGAGGTATTCGCGGAATGAGACTCCTCCACTGGAGTTGGCTCCCAATCGTGGACGCGTTTCGACCTTTTGCAGTCTGCCCGACGACTGCGGTTCGGTCGGATTTCCAGCAGATTCAAGAACTTGCGGCTGCGTGATCTCTACGCCGCAGCTTTCTATCGGGAGAGATTTGGCTTTGCAGCAAAAGTCGATCCCTGGAATCGCCGTGTAGGGCGGTTGGCAGCTACGCCGGGAGGGCAGTTTCGGCAGGCGCGATTGACGATTCCCGGCTCCACGGTGGAGTGGCGCTTCCTTGAATTTGGAGAGATGAACCGAAAGCCCTACCGTCGGCGAAGCTCCGATCCGGGAACGCCGGCTATTGGCCTCGAAGCGCGCGATCCCGCCGCAGCGTTAGCGGCATTGCTGACCGGTGGGTCCGCGATCACTCAGGGAGGGAGACAGGCTCGCATTTATGCGCGATCCAGAGGGAGTTCTCATATAGGACATTCAGCCGGCAGCGCGAAAGCCCAAGTGACAAGGCAAGAAGCCACTCACGGCTCCGTTCAGTTGGGCACTTGAATCACGGCACTCTGGAAGGTTGGTCGGCCATCCGGAAGTTGGCCACAACTCGACAGTTCTCCTGCTGGACGAAACTCGGATGAATTGGTTGTTACGGGTTCGAGCCGTTGCCGGGGTCACCGTTACGCAGGAGGCGATGCAGAAGAATTTCCCATGCGCGCATAATTAAATCAAACAGATAGCGCGAGTTTGAGGAATAATGACGGTGTCCCCGGTGCGGAGCCGTTTCGAACTTTTGCGGCATACGAGCCGCAGGCGGCGGGAGCGGCATTCCGGCAGATTAAAGCGCTTGCGAATGCGTGATCTCCGCGGCTGACTGCGGGCCTGCCCTGCTACCACGTTCGCCGTCTCAACCCGCCCACAAAGTCGAAATGGGTGTCGCGGCTCATCACCGGAATCGCATGCTGCCGGCTGAGCGCGGCGATCCAAACGTCATTGGCCGGAATGGGCTTGCCGGCACCCTTGAGTTCCAGCCGGATGGCCGCATAGTGCCGGGCGGTCTCAATTCCAATATCCAGGACGGTACATCGGTCGAGCATTCGCTGCAGCGCCCTTTCGTACGCCTCGCGGTGGCGAGACAGCGCGATACCGAAAGCGAACTCCCCAGCTACGATGACGGGGATCGCAAGTTCGAGCGCCTCGGACACGACCTGAACCGCTTCCGGCGTTCTGTCAAGATAAGCGGAAAGCGCATTGGTGTCGAGAATCAAGTCCGGTCCTCAGGTTCGATCTGTTCGAATTCCTCGTCGATGATTTTCTGTATCCGCACTGTCTCCTCATGGAGATGGGCCAGTTCACCCGCACATTCCAGCCAAGGTTTGCCCTGGCGCCGACTGCCCAAGGCGAGCTTTTCTTCGACAGCTTGCGTGACAAACTCGCGCAATGGAATACCCAACGCACCGGCGGTAGCCTTTGCCTTGCGAAAGGTTGGGTCCGGGATTTCCAGTGTGGTCTTCATGAAACCCAGTATATCCCATATTTATGGGACGGCCTCTGGTCTGGATTCGGCAGGACTCTACAGATACCCGGCACCCAGCTTGCGGAACTCCGTGTACGGCCCTCGAAGCTGATACGATGCAGAGCCATCCATAGGCCCCAACTATTTGGAAGCACGGGGCTTTTCACCCAAAAGGTGAACCGCGCAGCAGTTGAAAGTATCCGATTTAACAGGGACAATCCACGCTGGAACAGTCGAACTGCCGTTTTTAGGTTAATCGCTCAGTACCGTCTGACCGGCAAACTCGGGGAAGGCGGCAAGGGCGTGGTTTTCCGGGCTACCGGCACCAAGCTCAATCGAGAAGTCGCCATCAAGATTGTTTACCGCGCGTGCATGACGATTTGGCTCCCCGCGCGGATTTGAACTGTGTCTGGTCCCAGCCTGTAGTTTTCTACTTCGTAACGCATCAAGCGCCGGCAAACCTCAACCGTTTGGCCCGATCAATTGCCACGACATGGAGCCGGCAAAGATCACTTTCCCTGAAATATCCAGGTTCGTGAAGCAGTTTTCAAACACCAGCCACCGCCACTATTGCGATTGATAATGCCCTAAAACCGGGTGCAGTCATTTTCATTGTGCATCATGACTGCGCAATTGATCCCTTGGACCGCCCGCCGCATTCCGGACACAGTCGGGTCGTGCATCGCCAACATTCGCATTAGGGCACCCTCCCGCCGGCCATGGCGAAAAAGGTCTCCCCCCTTCGATCCGCCAGGTGCATTGGTCAAACGCAAGATCTCCGGGTATTAGAGATTGCTATCGATGATCGGCGGCGCCAAAATTCGCAGAATGGTTCCTCGATGATCGATAAAACCGAAAGGAATCAAATGTGATGGCACGAAGTTCTCCTTGTGTCTGGCGAAATCCGCCGCTGGTTGTGTGTCACGAAGCCAGTTTGTGCGATTTCGACCCGAACCAAGAAGTTTCCTGGGGTGAATTCACACGTCAACCTATTGATAAATATTGGTTTCTACTCGTCAACCCGGTTCCAAATGGTAACCGTTCTACCATCGCCGTGTTCGGTCTTGTAGTCGCCCGGGCGCGGGTGGCCAGGGGCTGCGAAACAGGTTTTGAGCGTCCGCCCGTCCAGTTCGTAGATGCCGTACTGGGTTTTTCCGGCACCGGGGCCCTGCGCGTTGACGAAATCGATTCTCTTTGGCTGTTGTGCCGGGTCGAGCGTGAAACCCGCCTGCATAAATAGTTGATCGGCGAAAAACATGACCGTCTTGTTTCCGCTGTACTCGCGCCTGCCGCGCTTGACGAAGTTCTTGTCCAGCGGTTCGCCATCGCGGATGCAGGAGACCATAGCCCAATCACCCTCCAGTTCCGTGGGCGGGCCGCTTTGTTCCCTAGCCGGCCCCGTTTCCGAATTGGGCCCGGCACGGTGGAGCGTCTCCAGGGCATGTCCGCTGCCGGGCGAAGTCACGAACGCCGCCGGGGCGGGGCCGCCAGTCATGTTGAGGCAGATCTTCCAATTGTCGCCGTCCAGTTCGTAAATCCCAAAGTTGCTGGTCCCCGCCTCCGGGCCATCCGTGAAATGCAAACCGAATGTCTTTTGTGTTGTTCCGGCACCTACGGTGACGGTACCCTGGTAGGCTGCGCCCATTGCCAGGGAGGTGAAGCGGCCGTCTTCAATGATGATCCGCGCACCGGCAAACGGCAGCGCTATTCCATCTACTTCCAGGAACGTGACGTTCCAGTGGCCTTGCAGATTTTCCAAGTCTTGGTGCATATTTCCCCTATGGCTCGCGGGCCGGGCGGAAGCCTACCATGCGATAGGCCAGGAACGACGGCCACGCGGCGGCCCGGCCGTAGCTCCGCAGATCGAGCGCATCTACAAAAAACGAGCCTCCGCGCAGGATGCGATAGGCGCCCGACTCCGGACCCTTAGGGTTCTTGCGCGGCGACACTGCGTAATACGTCCGGCCATACCAGTCCTGACACCACTGCATCACGTTGCCTGCCATATCGAACGCTCCGTAGGGCGAGGCGTTGCTGCCGGTTTGCAGCTCACCACGCATGGCGCCGTCATAGTAGCCGATCTCCGTGACGGTGGCGGATTCCGCGCCGCCGACGTAATTCGCATGAGCGTGATCAATGGTGTTGCCCCACGGATAGCGCCGCTGATCGGTGCCCCGGGCGGCCTTCTCCCACTCGGCTTCGGTGGGCAGGCGATACTTCTTTCCGGTCTTGGCGCTTAACCAATTGCAATAAGCCACGGCTGAATCCCAGTTCACTCCTATTAACGGATAGCGATCGCTGTTGGATGTGCCGCCGCCGTGGTTTTTGGCGTCTGTCCAGTAGGAAACCTGGTCTTTGGGCGCCACTCTTCCGCCGGGCCAGAATTTTGCGTCGTCGTAGCCGGGATCGTCCCGGAATTGCTTCCACTCGCCGTTGGAGACTTCGTATTTGCCAATGTAGAAGGCGTCCAGTTCCACGGTATGGACGGGCTGCTCGCGGGATTCGCCGTCGCCGAAATTGTCGCCCATTTGGAACGCGCCGGCGGGCACGTAGACGTAGTCGCCGTGTCCGTCGTTGACGGATTTTGGCGGGCTGGCTGCGTGGACGGCCGCAGCGGAAATCAGCAGTGCGAGAGGGAGATAGCTGCGCATGCTAATCTTTGCCTCCGGGAATAAAACCACTCTGCTTTAGGAAATGTTCGAGGCGTGGCATCCAATCGGAGTAGATCCCGTTGGTGGAACCGCTGCCGAAACCGTGGCGTCCCTTCTGGTACACATGAATTTCCGCCACTGCCCCGGCCTTGGTGAGGTCCGCGAAAAGTTGAGCCGAGCCGATGGCATTGCCCTTATCGGCTGCCGCGCAAAGCAGAAAGGTGGGCGGAAAGTCCTTCAGCGATTCGTCGGGCGCGCCCCGGCCCGGACCATAGACCAAGCCGAGGTAGTCTGGGCGGGAGCTTTGGCGGTCAATGGGATCGGCGGCGGCTGGATCTCCCGGCCCGGAGGCGGCCGCGACGGCTCGACCGAGGCTGGACCCGGCGGAAAAGCCGATGAAGCCGACGCGCTTGGGATCGAGTTTGAACCCGGCAGCGCGGGAGCGGACAAGCTGGACGGCCCGCTTTCCATCCAGGATGCGGGCTTTGTCGTTATAGCGCGGGGACAGCCGGTAGGTGAGGACAAACGCAGTGACGCCCCAATCGTTGTAGCGCTCGGCGATGTCCATGCCTTCCACTCCGTACATCAGCATAATGTTGCCGCCGCCCGGAGCGACGACAACGGAGCCTCCGTTGCGGTGGTTTTCCGGAGGCAGAAAGACGGTGAGGAATGGGGTGTCCAGCGGCGCGGTTCCCAGCGCCAGTGGGACCTTGCCTTCTTCCCAAAGCGGGATATTGTAGTTGGCGGGAACGGATTCCTTGCCGGAGGCGAACATTGCGCCGGAGAAAACAAGGGTGGCGAGCAGAGCACGCCGGAGTGCATGAGCCATGAAGATACTGTATACTAATATTTTTGGGATTTCTCTAACTTTCACATCAGCTTGGCGTCCGGTACGGATAGTGGTGGGCGCTGCCAGGAACATAGATGCCAAAACGTACTTTTCAGCCGAACAACCGCAAGCGGGCCAAGACCCATGGATTCCGTGAGCGTATGAAAACAAAGGACGGTCGTGCCGTTCTCGCCCGCCGGCGCGCCAAAGGGCGCCACAAGCTCACGGTCAGTGACGAACGCCGCGTTCGAAACGCCAATTAATCCGATTTCCGTTGAAGGCGGAGATTTTGGCTTCCCTAAAGCGAGCCGAATCCTCCGTTCCAGCGATTTCCGCAAAGTCTATGACGAAGGCTTTCGTTTCTCCTGCCAGCATTTCGCGGCGTTCTGCCTCGCGGATGCGGACCAGATTGACGGACCGAAGTTCGGTTTCACCGTCTCCCGCGCGATGGGAAAAGCCGTGGTGCGAAACCGTATGAGGCGGCGCATGCGGGAAGCCGTGCGCTTGCGTTCAACCGGACTGAATGCGAAATGGTGTATTGTGTTTAACCCCCGCAAACCGATTCTGACGGCTAATCGGGAGAGCATCGATCGGGACCTCAAGAGGTTGCTTCAGCAATGCGCGAACTCTTGATCGGTTTTTTGCGTTTCTATCAGAGATGGCTCTCGCCGATGTTGCCTTCGGCCTGCCGGTTTCACCCCACTTGCTCTGAATACATGGCGCAATCAATTCAAATGCATGGCGTTACCGGTGGAGTGGGCCGGGGAATCAAGCGCCTGCTGCGGTGCCACCCGTTCCATGCGGGCGGTTTCGACCCTGTCAAATAGCGAAACTAACATGTCCGATCCAGATAACGGAACACTCCAGCCGAAGAAGCCTGACACCAAAGAGATGTCGATGGAGACGCGGCTGCTGATCAGCTTCGTCCTGATGGGCGTCGTACTTTTTGCTACGCAATATCTTTTCAAGCCTGCGGTGCAGGATAAGGCCGCGGTAAAGCAGATACAAGCGGCGGCGCCGCAACAGCAGGCGGAAAAGCCGCTGCCCGCCGCCGAGCCCAGTGCCGCTCCTCCAGCCGGAACCGTGGCGGCCGCAAGAGACGAACAGTTCACTATCGAAACGGATGTCTACCAGGTGGTGTTTCTGAACCGTGGAGCGGTGATAAAGAGCTGGACGCTGAAGAAATATCGTGACGGGAAAGACAAGCCGCTGGAGGTAGTAAACAGCGCCGCCGCGGCGAAGGTGTACTATCCCTTCTCCATTCTGCTCAAGAACCAGAAGACATCCACTGACGTCAACCAGGCTTTGTTTCTCGCCAAAGCGGCGGCGGATGGCCTGGGTATCGATTACGAATTCTCGAATGGGAAGACCACGGCGCGGAAGTCGTTCCGGTTTGAGAAGAACAGTTATCTTGTTCAAATAAGTTCAGAGGTGCTTGAGGGAACCGCGCCGGTGCCGCATTTACTGGCGTGGCGTGGCGGGTTTGGCGATTCGAGCGTGGTGAACGCCGCGGCCGGGCAGCATAGCCTGCACTACGACTCGGCGCAGAACAAGCTGATTGTGCAGGACGCGAAAGCCGCCAAGGATGGCCCTGTCACCAACAGCGGAAACTTTTCGTTTGCCGGACTCGAGGACACTTTCTTCGCCGTCGTCGTGCTGCCGAAGGGGCAGGTGGAAATCCAGACGATGCAGGATGCGCTGCCGTCGGCCGCGGATCCCGCCAAGGAAGAGCCCCATGTGGGCGGCGCAATGGGTGGTGAAGGCGTCAACCGGTTTGCGATGTTCCTTGGCCCGAAGGATATCGATCTGCTTCGCAGGGTGGACCCGAAGCTGGAAAACATTGTGGATTTCGGCTGGTTCGCTATTCTGGCGAAGCCGCTGTTTCTCTCGCTCAACTGGGTGAACGACAAATACGTTCACAACTACGGCTGGTCCATTGTGCTGGTTACCATCGCCATCAACTTCCTGCTGTTGCCGCTGAAATTCACCAGCTTGAAGTCGATGAAGAAAATGCAAATGTTGCAGCCGCAGATTGCTGTCATTAACGACAAATACAAAAACATCGGCATTCGCGATCCGAAAAAGGCCGATCAGAACGCGGAAACCATGGCGCTGTACAAAGCCAATGGAGTGAATCCGATGGGTGGCTGCATGCCGCTGGCGCTGCAAATACCCTTCTTCATCGCCTACTACAAGGTGCTGAGCGTTTCCATTGAAATGCGTGGCGCGCATTGGCTGTGGGTAACGGATCTGTCGCAGCCGGAAACGCTGGCCATTCACATTCTGCCGCTGCTAATGATAGGAACGCAGTTCCTGTTGCAAAGGATGACGCCGAGCACCACGGCCGATCCGGCGCAGCAGAAAGTGATGATGCTGATGCCGCTGATGATGGGCTTTTTTTTCTACAGTGCCCAGAGCGGACTGGTGTTATACTGGCTTACCGGAAACGTGGTTGGGTTGGCGCAGCAGTGGTTTTTCAACCGGGCTGGTTCTACGCCTCTGGCAACGCAACTCGCCCCGGCGCCAAAGAAGAAGAACGGCAGGAATTGATCCGTGGACGACCAACAGTTACCAGCCGCTAAGCTGGATACGGCAAAAATCGAAGTCTTTCTCAGCAGGGCGCTGAAGAGCGCCGGCTTCTCGCTGAAGTTCCAGATGGGCAAAGCGGCCAGCCTTCATGCCGACTTTGAAAACCCCGAACTGGTAGTGAAGTTTACCGGCGCGGATGTCGATTTGCTTCTTTCCAACAAGGCCGAGTTGCTGCTGGCGCTGGAACAACTGACCATGGAAATGCTGCGGCTGACGGCGAATGAGCATTCGCTGATTCAGTTCGATGCGAACGATTACCGCATGCTGCGGATTGAAGAATTGCGGTTGAGCGCGCTGACGGTGGCCGAAAAAGTGAAGAAGAGCCGCGTGCCGTTCGAGTTCAATCCGATGAATAGCCGCGAGCGGCGGATTATCCATCTGGCGTTGCGAAACGAACCTGAAGTGCGGAGTGAAAGCGCGGGAATGGGGCCGTACCGGCAAGTGATTGTGTACCCCGCGGGCATGCCGTCGGCCCCGGTGAAAAGCCATCCACAGCCGCCCTCACGCCCGCCCGCCCGCCGTCGCTAGTGTAGTGTCCAAGAGATAGCTGGACAGATCGAATACTGCGGTTCCGCGCAAAACCTGCGTTAACCGGCGTCAATCGGGAGCTAATACTGGGTGGCGCATAATTATTGGCCGCGGATGGACGCCGATATACGCGGATTTGGGGGTGAGCCCCTCGGGTGAGATAGGACTTGGCCTGTCCCGCTATTTCTTGGACACTACACTAGTGTGCCGCCCCTAATAAGATCCCGCAAGCCCCAGGACGATGGACGCCCTCGTCCGCCAGCGACCCCCTGGTCGCACTCTTGCGTACAGGACACCGGATTTGCAACTTAACGACACAATCGCCGCGATTTCCACTCCCGCCGGACGGGGAGGCCTGGGAATTGTACGCCTGTCCGGCGGAGATTCACGCCGCATTGCACAGAGCGTTCTAAGATTCGCGAAGCTGCAGGAATGGCGCAGTTGGTCGGCAACGCGGGCGGATCTGCTCGACGTAAACGGAAACACGATCGATCACGTAGTAGTCACGTATTTCGAATCACCCCGATCCTACACCGCGGAAGACGTAGTGGAAATAGCCTGCCACGGTTCGCCGGTAGTCCTTCGGCACTGTCTGGACCGTGCCTGTTCAGCGGGAGCACGTCTGGCTGAACCGGGCGAGTTCACGCTTCGAGCCTACCTTAACGGCCGCCTTGACCTTGCCCAAGCTGAAGCGGTTCGCGATCTGATTGAATCCACCACGCTCTACCAGGCGCGCGTCGCGGCGCAACAAGTGGAAGGTTCCGTATCCCGCCGCATCGCCCCACTGAAGGAACAACTGGTGGAACTGATTTCACTTTTGGAAGCGGGCATCGACTTCGCGGAAGACGACGTCAGCGTAGCGCCCGCGGAAGAGATCATACGCAGGCTCACACCGGTGCAACACGGACTAAGCGAGCTGGTGCGTTCATTTGCTTTCGGAAAATTGGTGCACCAGGGCTTCGCGCTGGCGATTGTCGGGCGCCCGAACGTCGGCAAGAGCAGCCTGTTCAATTGCCTGCTGCAGCAGGATCGCGCCATCGTGACGGACATCCCCGGCACCACCCGGGACTCTGTTTCCGAGACGGCGTCCGTCGGCGGCATTCCGGTGCGATTCGTGGATACAGCGGGGATTCGTGCAGGGCAGGATGTGGTGGAGACGCTTGGGATTGAGCGGAGCTATCAGGCGATTGCCGACGCCGACTTAACGTTAGTCGTGGTGGACGGGTCGGTGGGGCTAGAAACCGGAGATCAAACCATCGTCGATCGCGCGGAACGTCATGGACGCTTCCTGGTTGTCGCGAATAAAGCGGACTTGGGATGCTTGGTGGACGGCGCTGTAAACGTTTCGGCGTTGACGGGCGAAGGCATGGAGACGCTTCGATCGCAGATCCTCGCGGCCATTTCGCCCGAAGGCGCGTTCGCCCAGGAAGATGGTTTCATCACTAGCCTGCGGCATGAACAGTTACTGCGCGAGAGCATCGCGGCCCTCGAACAGGCGGCGGTGGCGGCGCGGAATTTCATTCCGCACGAGATGATGCTGCTGGATCTTTACGGAGCCTTGCGGCCAATCGACGCGATCACTGGTGCGACGACCGCGGACGATATTTTGAACCGGATCTTCGCTACTTTTTGTATCGGGAAATAACGCTTACACCAACTGCTTGCGGATAGAATCGAGCACGCCGTTCACAAACGCAACCGAATCATCCCCGGAGAATCGGCGCGACAAATCCAGCGCTTCGTCAATCACAATCGCGGGCGCAATCTTCTTCATCATCAATTCGTAAATCGCCATGCGAATGATGTTCCGGTCCACGGCCGGCATACGTTCAATCCGCCAGTTCTCCGAATGCTCCACTATTTGCTTATCGATCTCAGCAGTCCGTGCATAAGTGCCCCGGACCAACTCTTCCATGAAGCCGTCGCGCGGTGGTTGCTTCTCATGCTCTTCCGAATAGAGCGAATCGTAATAGGCTGCGAGCGCTTCATCCACCCCGATATGGCGGATATCGCACTGATACAGAATCTGTACCGCGCGGTGTCTGGATCTGTGGCGGGACGCCATACTAGGCGGGCTTTCCGTCAGCGCGCAACGCCCGCAGCAGGTTCACCATTTCGATGGCGGTCATGGCGGCGTCAAATCCCTTGTTGCCGCTTTTCGCGCCTGCGCGGTCGATCGCCTGCTCCACGGAATTCGTAGTCAACACGCCGAACGCAATCGGCACGCCGGTTTCCACGGACACACCCGCAAGGCCACTGGCCGCGTTCCCGGCTACGTAATCGAAGTGCGGCGTGTCGCCGCGGATCACCGCACCCAGGCAAATCACCGCATCGTATTTCCTCTGCCGGGCGAGTTCGGCGGCGACGATTGGCATTTCCCATGCGCCCGGCACCCGGACGATCACAGGCGCCGCGGCTCCGTGCCGGATGAGCGCATCCAGCGCGCCTTCCAGCAGCCGCTCCGTAATGAAGCTGTTGAAGCGCGAGAGTACAATGACCGCATTCACTCCCTTCCCGTCCAGATTTCCTTCGATGACCATGATGTTATTTCCCGATGAAAACGGCAGCCCGCTTTTCTAAGAACGCCTTCGTCCCTTCCTTGTAATCTTCCGTGGCGGCCGTTAGCCCGAACGCCGCCGCTTCGAACCGCAGCCCTTCTTCCAGACCGCAACTTAGGCCGGCATCCACCGCTTGCATGGCCAGGCCAACGCCAACCGGGCCGTTCTTCAAAATCTTCCGCAACAAAATTCTCGCTGCATCCAGCAGTTCACTCTGTGGGACCACCTGATTCACCAGCCCGATGCGATGCGCCTCGGCTGCATCTATTGGATCGCCCGTCAACAGCAGCTCCAATGCCCTGCCCCGCCCCACCAACCGCGGCAACCGCTGCGTGCCTCCATAACCCGGGAGGGTTCCAAGCTTCACTTCCGGCTGGCCCAGTTTCGCGTTGCCGGACGCGATCCGCAACGTGCATGCCATGGCCAATTCGAGTCCACCGCCGAGTGCAAAACCGTTTACAGCCGCTAGCGATGGCTTGTTCATCAGCTCTAGCCGGCGGAATGTCCGTTGGCCTCGTAACGCAAGCTGCTGGGCTTCTAGAGCGTTTGCTTCGGACAACTCTCTTATATCGGTGCCAGCCACAAACGCCTTCTCGCCCGCCCCGGTAACGATCAGCGCCCGGATCGCAACATCTGTTTCCACCTGCGAAAACGCGTCGTTCAGTTCGCTGAAAGTTTCCGCGTTCAAGGCGTTCAATTTCTGCGGCCGGTTCACCGTTATGAGCGCAATCCCATCGCCGTCGATGTTAAAAGCAATTTGGCTGTACGACATATGGGATACTTGAGGTTCAGCCTCATCATACCGCATGGACCCCGCATTTATTAGGAATTTCTGTATTATCGCGCATATCGACCACGGCAAGTCGACGCTGGCCGACCGCCTGCTGGAGGTCACTGGCGCACTAAGCCAACGGGAGATGATGGCGCAGGTGCTGGACTCCATGGATTTGGAGCGAGAGCGCGGAATCACCATCAAGGCGCATGCCGTGCGCCTGAACTACACCGCCAAAGACGGCATTGAGTATCAGCTCAATTTAATTGACACTCCAGGCCACGTGGATTTCACCTACGAGGTTTCGCGCAGCCTGCAGGCGTGCGAAGGCGCGCTGCTGGTGGTGGACGCCTCGCAAGGTGTGGAAGCGCAGACGTTGGCCAATACTTATCTGGCGCTGAACCACAATCTGGAACTCATCCCGGTGATCAACAAAATCGATCTGCCGTCGGCGGAACCGGAGCGCGTGCGCGAACAAATCGAGCAGTTGATCGGCCTGGATGCCAGCGACGCGATTCTGGTGAGCGCCAAGCAAGGCATCGGAATTGTGGAAACGCTGGAAGCGGTGGTGCATCGCGTGCCGCGTCCCAAGGGCGATCCGGAAGCGCCGCTGAAAGCGCTGATTTTCGATTCGTGGTTCGATCCATACCGCGGCGTCATTATTCTGATACGGGTGATTGATGGCCGTATTAGAATTGGCCAGAAGATCCGGCTGTGGTCGAACGGATCCACCCATGATGTGGAGGCGCTGGGCTATCACACGCCGAAACCCATTCCCTGTGACGTGCTGTCCGCCGGAGAAGCCGGCTTTCTGCATGCCAACATCAAGACGGTTTCCGACGCGAAGATCGGCGACACTATCGTCGATCATGCCAATCCCGCGGCCGAGGCGCTGCCTGGTTTCCAGGAAATCAAGCCGATGGTTTTCGCCGGGCTGTATCCAGTGGAGTCGCATGAACACGGGCTGTTGCGCGATGCGCTGGAAAAGCTGCGGCTGAACGACAGCGCGTTTAATTTCGAGCCCGAGAATTCGGTCGCCTTGGGCTTTGGTTTCCGCTGCGGATTTCTGGGACTATTGCATCTGGAGATTGTGCAGGAGCGGCTGGAGCGCGAGTTCAAGATCGACCTCATCACCACCGCGCCCGGCGTGCGCTACCGCATCACGCTAACCGGCGGCGCTGTGATTGAAGTGGAGAATCCGTCGAAGTTCCCCGACCCATCGTCCATTGAGCAGATTGAAGAGCCGATTATCGAAGCGTCCGTGATCACGCGCGAAGAGTACATCGGTGAGATCCTGAAGCTGCTGGAAGAAAAGCGCGGCACGCAACTGAAGCTGGAATACCTGCACGGCGGGCGGATGTTGGTGGTTTACGAGTTGCCGCTGAATGAAATTGTGCTCGATTTCTACGACCGTCTGAAATCGGCATCGCGCGGTTATGCTTCGCTGGATTACCATTTGTCGGGGCATCGCATTTCGAAGATGGTGAAGCTGGATGTGCTGGTGGCCGGCGAGCCTGTGGATGCGCTGTCGATCATCGTTCACAAAGACGTTGCGTATGAGCGCGGCAAGATGCTGATTGAACGGCTGCGGAAGTTGATTCCGCGGCAGATGTTTGAAGTGGCATTGCAGGCGGCCATCGGATCGAAGGTGATTGCGCGCGAGACCATCTCCGGCATGAAGAAAAACGTGCTTGCCAAGTGCTACGGCGGCGACATTTCACGCAAACGGAAACTGTTGGAGAAACAGAAAGAAGGCAAGAAGCGGATGAAGCGCGTGGGGCGCGTGGATATTCCGCAGGAAGCGTTCTTATCGGTGCTGAAGGTTAGTACGGATAACGATTAGCGGACGTCGGCGTTACAGTAAGTGAATGCCGCTTCGCCGCACGATACTACCCCTCGCCCTCGCGATTTCTCAAATCGCCTCCGCCCAAATTTCCGCGAAGGCCAAAGCCATCCATGATTCGGCGCTGGTAATAGACACGCACGACGATACTCCCCAACGCTTTCTGGACGGCAATTTCGACATCGCGTCAACAGACCCTCAAGACCCCGGCCACATTAGTCTGGACAAGGCCCGCGCGGGTAATCTGGGTGCGATCTTCTTTTCCATCTGGGTGGACCCGAAGTTTAACCAGGGGCATTTCGCCCGCAACGCTTTCGATCTGATCGATTCCGTCTATGTTCAGGCGGCCCGCCATCCCGATCGCATGATGATGGCCTTCAGCACGGCCGACATTGAGCGTGCCCGCAAAGAAAAGAAGCTGGCGGCGCTGATGGGCATTGAGGGCGGCCACGCCATCGAGAACGACATTCATCTGCTTCGCGATTTCTACCGCCTGGGCGTGCGCTATCTGACGCTCAGTTGGGCGAACACCAACGAATGGGCCGACGCCTCCGGCGATCAGAAGGATACCAAAGTGCAGCGCCACAATGGCCTCACCGAATTCGGAAAACAGATTGTGCTGGAAATGAACCGCCTGGGCATGATGGTGGACATCTCACACGTTTCCGACAAAACGTTTTACGATGCCATCGCCACCACCAAGGCGCCGGTGATTGCTTCGCATTCCTCGTCGCGCGCCTTGACCAATCACCCGCGCAATATGACGGACGATATGTTGCGCGCGGTCGCCAAGAACGGCGGCACAGTGCAAGTGAACTTCTTCAACGGATTTCTGGATACAAAATTCCGGACGGCCATGGACGCTCAGGAAAAAGAGCGCGAAGCCGCTTCCGCCCTATACACAGCCAAGCTGAAAGCCGAAGGGAAGCCCGCTACCTATTTCGCCACCGAGCCGGTGGAACGCGAATGGTTGGCGAGGATACCACGCACTCCGCTGAAATTACTGATCGACCATATCGATCACATCGCCAAGGTTGCGGGCGTGGATCACGTTGGGCTTGGCTCGGACTTCGATGGCGTCTCAGGAGCTACTCCGGAAGGAATCAATTCCGCTGCGGATCTACCAAAGATCACACAAGCTTTGCTAGACCGCGGGTATTCGGAGGCTGACATCCACAAGATTCTTGGTGGAAATCTGCTGCGCGTGTTTCGCGAAGTGGAGCGCATCAGCCGCGGCATGCAGGCTCCGGCGAAGTAAACGTTAACCCCGCATCCGTTGCTGGATTGTAGGTAAAATGTCATCTATCCGATACAGACGGGATGCTATTCTCGTTTCACTTCTCGAACAGATTCGCTTCTCAAAACCTATGAAAACTTCCAAAATGAAATTTTCCGCCTCGCTTCAAATGGCACTAGCGATCCTTTTGTTTGCTTCGTCAGCGCAAGCTCAGTTCGATACGGCCATCGTGCTTGGTACCGTGCGTGATTCGTCCACGTCCGCCCTCACCGGCGCTACTGTCAATCTGGTGAATACAGCCACTGGAATCTCCCAGTCTACGCTAACCAACGACGCTGGCGATTACCAGTTCTTCAACGTGAAGATCGGTCGCTATAAAGTCACGGCCGAAGCAAAAGGCTTCAAGAAAAGCGGCGCCGAAGAGTTCGCCGCTACCGTGAACGCGCGGCAGCGGGTGGATCTGAAACTGGAAGTTGGCGACGTCTCCGAGGTGGTGACTGTGGACGCCGCGGTGGCACAACTCGAAACGGATAACAGCTCGCGCGGTACGGTGATTGGCAACCAGCAGATTGTCGAGTTGCCGTTGAATGGACTTAACTACGCCGACCTGGCGCTGTTGGCTCCGGGCGTCCGCAAATCGGATCTGGCTTACGGCATACCTCCGCGCGACGCTTCGTTCAACGTCAACGGCATGCGCAGTTCGCAAAATAATTTCATGGTGGATGGCGTGGATAACAACTTCTACGGCACCTCAAATCAAGGCTTCACCAATCAGGTAGTGCAACTGTCGCCGGACGCCGCGCAGGAGTTCAAGGTGGAAACCAGCAGCTATAGCGCGGAGTACGGGCGCCGGCGGGGCCATCATCAACGTTAGCGTTCGCTCAGGCACCAATCAGAATCACGGAGCAGTTTGGGAATACCTCCGCAATACCGAATTGAACGCCACCGGTTTCTTCAAACCGCTGCTTAATCAGAAGCCGACGCTGATTCAGAACCAGTACGGTGCAGCCGTGGGTGGGCCCATCCGCAAGGATAAAGCGTTCATCTTTGCCGACTATGAAGGCTTCCGCCGGGTAGAGAAGGCGGTGCAGTTCGCCACCGTTCCTACGCTCGATCAGCGCAATGGCATCTTCGCCGGCCCGATTCAGAACCCGTTCACCGGCCAGCAGTTTATGGACGGCAAAGTTCCTCAGGCGCAGATCACCACATTCGCAAAGGGCGTGTTCAGTGAGCTGCCCGCGCCGAACCTGCCCGGCCTGAGCAACAATCTGCAAACGTTGCCGCGCCAGCCAACCCAGACTGACAAAGGGGACGTCCGCTATGACCAATACATCGGCACGAAGCTTACCGTGTTTGGCCGTTACAGCCACCGGCTCTCTACCATTCAGGTGCCCGCGAATATCCCTGGCTTGGCCGGAGGAAACAGCAACGGCAATATTCGTGTGATGAGCTGGCAGGTTGCCCCTGGCGCTACTTACACGCTGAGCACGCGCTCGGTGGTGGAATTCCGGTTGGGCGTTTCCCACACCGACGCGGGTAAGACGCCGTGGTTCGTGGGTCAGCCGAGCCTGGCTACGAAATATGGCGTCACCAACTACCCCACCGATCCGCGTTTCACCGGCGGACTGTACGGGCAGTCCATCAACGGCTACACGGGACTCGGCACACAGGGCAGTAACCCGCAGTTCCAGAATCCGACGCTGATCAATCCGAAGATCAATTATTCTCTGTTGCTGGGCAAGCACAGCTTGAAGGCCGGCTGGGAATATCAAGGACTCAAGATTGAAATCGATGACTTCAACCCGAAGTCGGGCGGCGATACCTACGGCGGCCGCTTTAGTCAGGTTCCCGGAACGCCAACGAACAACGAACAGTACGTGGCGGACTTCCTGTTCGGCGCGCGCAGCAACTATACACTAAACAATGCCGCAATCGTCAAATACCTGCAGCGGATGAATTTCTTCTACTTCGCGGACGACTGGAAGCCGACACGCAATCTGACCATCAACGCCGGCTTGCGCTACGAATACGCCACACCGCAGTATCTGGAAAGCAACCTGCTGTCGAACTTCGATCCGGTGACGAATACATTAGTGCAAGCCAAGAGCGGCGGCATCTATGAGCGTAGTCTGGTACACCCGGACCGCAATAACTTCGCGCCTCGCCTGGGTATCGCCTGGACACTGGACCCGAAGACGGTGATACGCTCCGCCTACGGCATCAGCTACATTCACTTCAATCGCATGGGCGGAGAGAATCTGCTTGCCTACAACTTGCCGAATATCGTCAATCCATCGATTGATCAACTGCCGTCCACCTCGGGCGCCAGCGGCCTGGCCCTTTGCACCAGCAACACGCAGGTTCCCGGCACGTGCTTCCGCACCACGCTCATGGGTTATCCCGATAATTTCCTCACGCTCAGTAACGTGAAACAGATCAATGTGCGGGCCAACTACATTCCCGCCGATTTCAAGACCAGCTACATTCAGACTTGGCACTTCACTATCCAACGGGAAATCGCCAAGGGCTTGGTGTTGGACGCGGGTTACGTTGGCACGCGCGGCAATGGACTGATGATCCTGGGCGATTACAACCAGGCACGCCCGAACGCACCCACCGAGAATTCCTCGCTGCAATCGCGCCGGCCCGATCAGGCGTTCGGCCTGATTCAAATCGCATACGGCGGCGGCTTCCTCACTTATCATGCGCTGCAAACGAAAGTGGAAAAGCGTTTCAGCGGCGGTTTCTATCTGCTGAACTCGTTCACCTGGTCGAAGTCAATTGACAATGCCAGCGGCCATCTGGAGGCCAACAACGGCGACAATTCCCGCGTCAACTATCGCGATCTGCGAAATGAGCGCGGACTCGGCGGTTATGACCAGCCGTTCAACAACACCACTACGGTGCTCTACGATCTGCCGTTCGGCAAGGGCAGAACTTTCGGCGGCGATTGGAACAGAGCTTCCGACGTCGCCCTGGGCGGATGGCGCGTGACGGCCATCAACACCATGAATACAGGCAGTCCGGTGAATCTGACGTATAGTCCGGCGTCCGCTTTTAACGTAAGCGGTTCTCCAAACTACCGCCCGAACCTGATCGGCGACCCGATGCTTTCTTCAGGTCAGCGGACCCCGCAGTTGTGGCTGAACCCGGCCACGGTGGTGATTCCGACGGACCGCTCGGTACCCTTCGGCAACGCCGGCCGCAACGTGGCGCGCGCTCCAAACTTTTACCAGATGGACCTGGGACTGCATAAAGACTTCAGCCTTACCGAGACGATGAAGCTCTCGTTCCGCACGGAAGCGTTCAATCTGTTTAACAAAACCAACTTCGCTGCGCCGAACGGAAACCGTTCCAGCGGAGGCTTCGGCAGCATCACCAGCACTTACCCGGCGCGGCAGCTGCAGTTTGGTCTGAAGTTGCTGTTCTAGGGCGGAATATGAACCGGAAGCAATTCCTGATCACTACCGGCGGGGGACTTTTATCCCTCGCCGGCCCGCGGTTAATCGGCGCCGCAACCGGCACGGGAAAGTTCTACTTCGCCATCATCGCCGACTCGCACATCATCGATGATTTCTACACCGGGCCGGAAGGCAGCCTGGAAGATACGGAGTCGATCTTCAAGACAACCGAGCGCCTCACCAAAGTGCGCAGCGTACTGAACTCGGTTCAGCCCAAGCTGGAACTGACGTTCCTGGTTGGCGATTACTTCCATAACTACCCGTCCACCGACATCGATTTCTACTTTCAAAGCAAAACGCGGCTCGACCGCGCAAAGGAATTAACAGACGGTTTCGCCATGCCGGTGCATGCCGGCTTCGGCAATCACGACTATGCGGTACCGAAGGTATCGCGCGAGGACTCGCACGAACTGTTCCGCCGTAAATTCAACCTCAAGCCGTATTACTCGCTGGAACACAAAGGCTTCAAGTTCATTCACCTGAACAATTTTCTAGGCGAGACCTGGACGCCCGGCGCCGCAAAATACAACAAGGCTACCGGCAGTCTGGGCGAAGAACAACTCAACTGGTTCGAGGCCGAACTGAAACAGCACAAGCCAACGTTCGTGTTCATTCACTTCCCGCTGCCGATTGTGGCTCCAACAGAAAGGGCGGACTACGGCGTGCACCCGCTGTTAAAGAAATACAAAGATACCGTGCAACTGGTGGTGTCCGGCCACTGGCATAAATGGATGGAGTTCGGCCGCACCTACGGTCCGCAGCATTTGGTAATGGCCGCCACGCGATACGATGCGAATGCCTATCTGATTGTGGAAGCCGATGCGGCCAAAGCCTCGCACCGCTTACTCAATCTGGATCTGGTGGATTGGAACACGCACTTCAGCTCGCCCTATTCCAGTGCGCCCGGTTTGGCGCCAAAGTAGATTTCGCCGGCACGGCTCACACGCCCCCATCTTTCTCCGATCCGCACCTGCGCGGTGCCGTCCACAAACTTCCCGGCCTCATCGAATCGTGGCGAGATTTCGAACTTACCGGTTTTATCGATATAGCCCCAGCGGCCCCGCCACAGCACCGCCGCAACACCTTCCGAAAAATCGCCGCAATCGTCGTAGAGCGGCGTAATCACATAGTGGTCGTTCGTTCCGATGTATCCCCACTTCGTGCTGAACACCACTGCAGCCAGCCCTTCGGAAAAGTTGTGCGCGTCTGAATAATGCGGATGGATGACGTATTCGCCCTGCCAGTTAATGAAGCCGTGCCGGCCGCATTCCGACACATGCGCCATTCCTTCGGCGAACTGCTCCGCGGTCTCAAACCGCGGCCGGATCATCAGCTTGCCTTCCCGATCCACATAGCCCCAGCCGCTGCCAAAATCACAAGCGAACAGATCCGGAGCCACTCGCGGCCCCGGCTGACGTTGCGGTGATGGTGAATCAGTGGCGGCTTTTGGCACAGCTCCGCGCAACCGGTCGTAGGCGTTGTTGATCGATTTCAATTTCTGTTCCGCTTTATCGCGAAGGCGCGGCGATTCGTTCTGGTAGCGGTCCGGATGCCAGACTTTCACCAGATCCAGATACGCGGCCTTGATCTCTTCCGCTGAGGCGCCCGGTTCCAGTTCGAGTGCGCCGTAAAGCTTTGCCGGTTCGTCCATCGCGTCTTTGAAAGCCCTATAAAGGGATGTTGCCGTGTTTCTTCCGCGGCATGGTATCTACTTTATTTTCGAGCATGCGCAACGCCTTTATCACTTTGGGCCGGGTCTCATGCGGTTCAATCACGTCATCGATGAATCCGCGCTCGGCGGCGATGAACGGATTTGCGAATCGTTCGCGGAACTCGGCAGTCTTCTGCCCGCGCGCGGCGGCCTGGTCCTCAGCCGCGGCGATTTCCCGGCGGTAGACGATGTTCACCGCGCCTTCGGCGCCCATCACCGCGATCTCCGCCGTGGGCCAGGCGAAGTTGATATCGGTGCGCAGGTGCTTCGACCCCATCACGCAATAAGCGCCGCCGTATGCTTTGCGCGTGATGATGGTGATCTTCGGCACGGTCGCCTCGGCGTAGGCATAAAGCAGCTTCGCGCCGTGGCGGATGATGCCGCCAATTTCCTGATCCACGCCGGGCAGAAAGCCAGGCACGTCTTCGAAGGTCAGAATAGGAATATTGAACGCATCGCAGAACCGCACAAACCGCGCGGCCTTTACAGAGGAATTGATGTCCAGACATCCCGCCAGAAACGCCGGCTGATTGGCCACGATGCCCACCGGGCGCCCGTCCATCCGCGCGTAGCCAATGACGATATTGCGCGCGAAGTGCTCCTGCACTTCAAAGAAATAGCCATCATCGACCACTCGATGAATCACATCTTTGATGTCGTAGGGTAAATTCGATTCCGCCGGAACCACCGTGTCCAGCGACTTATCCTGGCGATCCACCGGATCCGCCGACGGACGCCGCGGCACATCATCGCGATTGTTCTGCGGCAGAAACTCAAGAAGCTCACGAACACTCCGCAAGCAGTCCGCATCATCTTGCGCCAGGAAGTGGGCCACGCCACTCTCTGAATTGTGAGTCAGCCCGCCGCCCAACTTTTCCTTCGTCACATCCTCATGGGTCACGGTCTTGATCACATCGGGACCGGTGACAAACATGTGGCTGGTGCGGTTCACCATGAAAATGAAATCGGTCATCGCGGGCGAATAGACCGCACCGCCGGCGCACGGCCCCATGATGGCGGATATTTGCGGAATCACGCCGCTTGATAGCGTGTTGCGCAGGAAAATGTCGGCGTATCCCGCCAGCGACACGACGCCTTCCTGAATCCGTGCTCCGCCGGAATCGTTCAGGCCGATCAGCGGCGCTCCGGTCTTGAGAGCCAGGTCCATCACTTTGCAAATCTTTAGCGCATTCGTCTCTGAAAGCGACCCTCCGAAGACGGTGAAGTCCTGCGCGAAGACAAATACCTGCCGTCCGTGAATCAGCCCATGTCCAGTGATGAAACCGTCGCCATCGATCACCTGGCCGTCCATGCCGAAATCGCGGCATCGATGCCGCACCAGTTTATCCAGCTCTTCAAAGGTGCCTTCGTCCAGCAGAAACTCCACCCGCTCGCGCGCCGAAAGCTTTCCCTCTTGGTGCTGCCGTTCGCGGCGTTCCGGTCCACCGCCAGCCTCAGAGGCGGCGTGACGGCGGCGAAGCTCTTCGAGTCGAGAATTCATCATCAGGAATCAGTATGACTCAACGGCCGCGAACGTAGACTTCAATCCACTGGCCGCGCCGGGTGTAGCGTGCGGCTGAGGTCAGTCCTAAACTACGCGAAATCTCATCGGCCGTGATCTGTTTGCCGTAAGAAAAGTATCGTTCCAGATAGCGCGCGACAATGGGAATGTGCAGCACACTCATAGGCGGCTCCCAAGTCCGGGAATAGACCACAAGCACACCAACGTTCTTTAAGCCGGCGACGGTAGCCAAGTGGAAGTCTTCGATGCCGATTGCGGCAATAGGACGGCTGACATAACCGAATTCCGGCCGCCGTAATGAATCGGTGAACGGCCACACACTGACGACAGTCTCATGCGGATAGAGGGATTCCACAAACCCCGCGGCATCTTTTTGCAGTGCAATGAAATCCACCATTGCGAAGTTGTTTTCAAACGGGAACGGCCACGGAGGATTCCAGAATAGCCCGCCGATCAACCCGGCCGTCATTGCTACTTGTGAAACCCTTCGCCATGACAGATCCATCGCGGACCACGCGGCGCTGACGGCGATATAGAACAGCGGAATCACCGGCAACAAGTAGCGTTCAAGGGTAGCACCCCCCAATACGCTCACCATCAACATGTGGCCGACAAGCAGCACGCCGCAAACAGCCCATGTGCGCGTGCGGAATATATCGGTTCGCCTCCAGGCCAGAAAGATCGCCACACTTCCGATCCAGTGAAAATTGTCGATGAAGACGTAATAGAAGCGCCGCAACAGAGCGGCTGAAAGGCGCGCCGGATGCACCGGGTAGAAGAGATTGTAGCGGACAAATTCGATGTTACCTAGCGCGTTGCCCGTGCCTTGCCTTAGACAGGCGAGCCAGATGCCTAATACCACAATCGGCGCCGCGAACCATGCCGCCTGGCGGGTGCGGCGCTCGCACAGTAGCCAGGCCCCAAACACCAGCGGCGCCAGCACTCCGGTTTCTTTCGTCAACACAAGTGCCACACACGCGAGCACGCAATCACGCGTCCGGTCTTGCAGAAATAGAAGCAGCGCCAGCGCCGTAAACAGCATCGCGGGCATGTCCAATTGCGCCAACATCGCTTGCGTGTAGAACAGCGGCGAAGCAAGTAGCAGAACCACCGCTGAAAACGCCGGCGCACCCTTTAGAGGACGGCAAATCTGAATCGCCAATAGAAAGACAGTCAGCGCGGTCGCCGTCGCCAGCAACAGCATCGCTACCCGCGTGGCCTCAATGGAATATCCCGCCACACGCCACACCAGCGCGAGATACGCCATCACGCCCGGCGGATGGACATTCGGAGTGGTGGAGTGCGGAATCCAGGCGCCATCCCGCAGAATGTCGAGCGCGGCCGGAATGAACTGGCCCAGCTCATCCCAAAAGAACGGCAAGTGGAGAGAAGAGAAGTGGGCGCCGAAAATGGCGCACCCGAATCCGAGCGCGAACAGCAAATACGAGCCCAGCCGCGGTTGACGCTGAGGCATCAGGCCCTGTCGTTCATCGTGCTTACTGGATGACGCCGCCCGGAGTCTGCGGCTCAAGCCGGATCTCGCCGAAAGTGGATTCGTACTGCGAGAGGTTCTGCTGCAACACGTTCAACAGCGCCTTGGCTTGCTGCGGGCTGAAGTAGATTCCCTGAAAGTTTTGAATGGAGACGGCCTCAGGCGACGTCTGGCTCAGTGTGCCGAACAGCAGAAAGAAGTCCCAGAGATTGGCGCGGATCTGCACGCTGTTGGCATAATTCTCGCGATATTCCGCGGTGTTGACCAGATGTATTTTCGGTTGATTGAGCGGATCGTTCATGAGGTTCCATGGCATTGCTGCCTGGGGAGGATATGGCGGGGACGACGGGGCTCGAACCCGCGACCTCCGACGTGACAGGCCGGCGCTCTAACCAACTGAGCTACGTCCCCTTGATTGCTGACGTACCTCATTATGGTAGCACACAGTGTTTTGGTTCTGCCACAGCAAGAATTGGGCAAGCGCCGGCCCAACCTTCAACGCGTTTTTCACTTGGATTTCAAATGCGTTAGAAGTAAGATAAATGAGTCTCAACCAAAGACACTGTCTGCTCCGTTTGCAGCGCACGGTTTACCTACCAAATGTAATCGCGAAAGGAGAAATATGTTTCACGCAATTGTAACAAAGACGCTTTTGGGACTTGCTCTCACCAGCCTTGTAATCGCCTCCGCGTTCGCGCAGAGCCAAGCGAATACAGGAACTATTGAGGGAACAATCGCAGACCAGAACGGCGGCAGCATCCCCGGCGCTAAGGTCACGATCGTGAACACCGGAACGAACTTCACACGTGATCTGACCGCCGATTCCGAGGGACGCTTCCGGGGCTTGCTGCTGCCGCTCGGAACCTACAAAGTGATAGTGAAAGCGCCCAGCTTCGGCACGCTTGTCCGCTAAGGCATCAATCTGGCCGTCGGCCAAGCCGTGCAGTTGCCCCTCACACTTGGCATTGCCAGCTCCGAGCAGACCGTCACGGTCGCGGAAGATGCGTCTGTCATCGAGACCAACAAGGTAGAATCCTCCACGTTGATCGACAACCGGTCCGTCAGTTCTCTCCCGAACAATGGCCGCAACTTCCTCGATTTTGTCACCCTGACCCCCGGGGTTTCCATCGTCCAGGGACCTGACGGCAACGAGATTTCCATTAATGGCCAGAAGGGGATCAACAACAATGTCTCCATTGACGGCGCCGATAACAACAATCCGTTTTTCGGCGAGCAGCGCGGCGGACAGCGGCCTCCCTTCACCGTAAATCTGGATGCGGTTCAGGAATTCCAAGTGGTGACCGACGGCGCTCCCGCGGAGTTCGGACGCAGCTCCAGCGGATTCATCAACGTGGTCACCAAGTCCGGTACGAACCAGTTGCATGGCAGCGCGCACGAATACCAGAAGTTTACCGGCCTCACCTCGCGCCTTTCCGACGGCACCCGCTACGGCGGCTTCTCGCAGGAACAATTCGGCGGCACGCTGGGCGGCCCCATCAAGAAGGACAAACTCTTTTGCTTTGGAGCCTACGACCAGCAGATATTCCGCCAGACCAAGCAAAATAATGCGGCGCGAATCGATCCTCTGCTGGTTAATTTCTTCGCTACCAAGTTCAACGATCCGAATGAAAACGGCCCCATCAGCCGCACTGCCGATGCGCAGGCGGCTCTCGCCAAGATCGATTGGAATGCCACCGCCAAGAACCTGTTTACGTTCCGGTACAACTACTCCAACTCACGTCAGGAGAACGGAACCTTTGACGTGGACCCATATGGCCGCAGCGCCAATTCCATCGAGCGCGATTTCGCCAACACGTTTAACGGCGCGGTCAACACCACGATTTCACCCACTATGCTCAACGAATTCCGCGCCCAGTTCTCACGCGAAGACCGGCCGCGCGAATACAGCGGTCCGCAGATTCCGGGTCAGAGCCGGCCCTTCCCCGATACCGGCGTCAGCTTCGCGGGCTATCGTTTCGGACAGCCGTTCTTCATTCCGGTGGCGGACCACGACACCCGTTTTCAGATCAATGAAAATCTGTCGCTCATCCGCGGCGCTCACAACTTCAAGTTTGGCTTTGAGTTCAACCGCACCAGCACCACGCAGACCTTCATCGGCTTCGCAAACGGCCGCTATATTTTCGACAGCGTGCAGGGCTTTATCAACTACGTGAACATCGGGCCAAAATTCGTGGAATGTTCCGATGGGTCAACAAATAACAACGGCGTTTGTCCGAAAGGCGCCGGCATTAGCGGTCCTCTGCTGCTGTTCCTGCAATTCGCGGGCGTTGGCGGAAAGTCCGTGAACGACGCGGGTACTCAGACCATTGTCCAGATGGAGCCCGCGTTCTTCGTTCAGGACAAGTGGCAGATTCGCCGCAATCTCACGCTGAGTTACGGCCTCCGCTGGGAAGGCCAGATTGAACCCTCGCCCATCACGCCTCCGTCGCAGGCCTTCTTTTCCGCATTCATTGGTAAGCGCGGATTCCCCTCCGATGGCAACATTCCTTCCGATCTTAAGCAATGGCAGCCGCGCCTGGGCCTTACCTGGGATCCGGCGGGCCACGGCAAGTCGGTCGTCCGCGTGAGCGGCGGCATTTTCAACGCCCGCACACCGGGTCTCGAACTCGCCGGTACACGCACCACCAACGGCTCGGTCGGCCAGAATATTTACCGCGACTCAACCTTCAATGGATTCGGGCTCACGCCGCCAGCCTATACCAGTCTCGTCCCCGACGCCGGCGCGGGATCGCCCGACCATCCACAGGTCTTCGTCTTCGATCGCAATTATCGTAATCCGCGAACATACTCATGGTCAGCCACCTTTGAGCAGGCGCTCAGTACGGATCTCAAGGTCTATACCGCTTTCAACTATGCCAAAGGCGTCCACATCACGCGCTTCGTCAACCGCAACGACGCGGTCTTCGGTTCACCCTGGTCAACCGGGCTCGGAGCGGATGGAAAGAATGGCACCGGCGACCTCACCGTAGTCGAGTCCTCCGCCAAATCTCTGTTTCGCGGCTGGACCGCAGGCATGACCAAGAAGTTTTCCAATCGGTTTCAGTTCCAATGGAACTACCAGCTCTCCACGGACTATTCGGACGACGACCAGGAGCGCGATCCCTTCAACTACTACTATCGCGTCGCAAACGACTTCAAACCCGAGTACAATTACTCTGCCCGCGACGAACGCCACCGCTTCAATCTGTTCGGTCAATACGTAGCGCCTTGGGGCATAGAGTTCTCGCCCCGCTTCGCCGCCCATTCCGCCCAGCCCACCTCCGTTGACGGCTCTAATCACTCCGTGCTGCTGCCCAATGGCAGCGTCGTCAAGCGCAACACGGTGCGTAAGGATAACGCGTACACGTCCCTCGATTTCCGCGTCGCCAAACGCTGGAAGATCAAGGATCGCTTTAGCCTGGAAGGTGCAATCGACACTTTCAATGTCTTCAACAGCAAGAACCTGAAGCAGCCGCAAAACGGCAATCTGCTATTTAATTTCGATGGCACGCTCACTAGCGGACTTGGGGATCCCCGCCAAGCGCAATTGGGACTCAAGCTTCTCTTTTGATCTCGCCTTGCCGCACAGGCGCTATTACGCGATTGCGCTG